>JAFDCJ010000028.1 GCA_019312835.1 Deltaproteobacteria bacterium | reverse complement strand
CCCCTACGCCACGGCGGTAACGGTGGATTCATTTAAAGAAGAAAAAAACGGCGCGCTGGTTAAAATTGAGGCTACCATTCACATTGAGCGGGATTCCCAGAAAGGCATCATCATCGGCAAAGAAGGCAGCAAGCTCAAACGTATCGGCACCGAATCGCGCAAAAAAATTGAGCACATGCTCGACACCAAGGTTTTTTTGAAGCTTTTCGTGCGGGTCCAAAAAAACTGGCGCAGGGATACCCGCGCATTGAGAAAGTTTGGTTATTAAAAACGATCTCAAAAATTTTACAAAAGTCGTGTGGCATATTTTAGTGCAGTTGTCAGGTGCTTAACGGGTAATGCTCAAAATCAGATTGCCTTCGACGGTTCCTTTCTTGACCGGGTGCTGTTCCTGGCGAGTGGCTTGAGGGACCCTGTCGGAAACATAGCGGTAGGCCTCATCCACCGTAATCAGCCCGTCGCCGTCCGTGTCCGCTGGCCCCTTCAATCCCTCCAGCAGATAGTAGGTGAACACCCCGTGCTGAAGTTCGTCCCGCTCCACGCTGACCTCGTTGGCGGCGCTGGCCGTGATGATCACTTTTCCCCTGCCGGCCGCAATTCGATCCAAAAACGTGTCGGCAATATTGGCCCGCAAACCGGTCACACTCACGGTGCGCCCGCCGCTGGCGCCGCTGTAGCAAGCGTCCGCGATGAAAATCAGCCGCTCGGAGCGAATGCGGTGAAAAATCAGCGCCAGATCTCGCATGGGCAGAGCCGTCGAAAACAAATCCGACGGGTCAGTATCGTAGGTCAGAATGTATTTTTCAAGCCCGTCTCCATCCATGCTCATCGCATCTCGCTCCGTGGCCCCGTGACCCGCATAGAAAATGATGACCATATCATCTGAGTCGGCGGCCCCCTTCAGACCGGTTCCCAGGGCACTTCTTAGCTTCCGCAATGTGGCCTGTTCGTTGAGTAAAACAGTTATGTTTTCGGCAGGAACAAGGTTCTTTTCCACCAAAAGGCGTTGGAACGCTTTGGCATCGTTGACCGCGTATTTGAGTTTTGGAAGCAGGGGATAGTCATTGATGCCGACAACAACGGCCCAGACGTTGCGTCGGCTGGGCGTATAATATACGTTGACGGTTCTCTGGGTTACAAGCCCGTCAGTGTCGGTCACTTTCACCTGGATGCGGTTCTCCCCCCGGGTTAGCGGAACCGGCTGATCGAAATTTAAGCGGCGGGGGGCATCTCGGTTAACCGGTTTGATACCGCGGGCATCATCTGCCGTTACTGACCGACCGTTGACGAAAACCTCAAGTTGCATAAGCCCGCCGTCGTCTTCCACCGCTCCGGTAATTCGCACCGAATCAACCTCCAGCTTGCGGCCATCTTCAGGAGAAGTCACAATCACAAACGGGGGCACCTTGGCCCCTTCTCCGATCTTGCTCATCAATTCTTTTTCGCGCTGGCCTTTTTCTTCAAGCTCCTGGCTCAACTGGGCTGATTTCTCCCGCTCTTGCTGAAGCTGAAGTGTCGTTTCATCCAGCTGTCTTAACTTGGTGGTCAGCTCGGCCAGACGGTTTTCCAGATTTTGCACCTGGGCCTGATTTTCCAGGCCGGCAGCACCGGATAGATTCTGCTTGGAATCCTCTATTTTTTTGATTTCCTGCTTTGTGGCAGAAATTTCTTCCGATGCTTTTGCCTTGGCGATATCGTAATCTCTGATATCCCTGGCCTGTTTCAGTGCGTCGGCAATACCCCGATTGCCCGGATCTTTTTTTTGCAGTTCTTCCAAAAACCCGCTGATTTTGACGTAATCTTTTGTTTTCCAGACAATAATAATGATATCGAAATAACCGATGTTATCTTTGTGGTCGCTATCGATGATTCCCAGAGAAAAACGGCCCGAGGTCAGGGATTCAAAGGTGCCGCCGGTGACGTTGTAGAATAGCCTGTGTCTGCCACTGCCAATATATTTTGCAATGATCCATGACGATGCATCCTTTAAGGCTCCGCCTCTCCAAAGGCGCACCTGACCCTTCACCATAACGGTAACATATTCGCCCGCAGCTAATTCTATTTTGGTATCTTTTGTTTCAATATGGGCATAAAGTCTCATCGTTTTTAATTCGCGTATGTAAGGTGGCAACTGCTCCGGAGGATAGATTTGCGGGGCTGAGGCACAACCGGCAATCGTCAGCCCGGCTGCACAAAAAAATAGGGCCGTTTTTATCACAAAAACAAACCCGCGTTGAAGGCCTTTTGTTTTCATAACGCCACTCCCCGTTGGAAATTAAACAAGGATAAAATAAATAAAGCGGCGCCGATGGCTCCGCTTTATTCTTCCAAAAAAACCGTATCCAGTTTCAGAGATATTCGAATGAAGAGTCTATAGATTTGAAAGAATTTTATCGTGAATGGCTTCAGCTCTTTCCCGATCACCGAATGTGCCGACACGAATACCGACCTCGGTCAAATTTTCGCCCAGCCGTTTCACGTTCACGGTATAGCTTTTGCCATCGGCCAATTTACCATTAATAACGCCGGTTAAGGCATCATTTTGTTTGGATTCAACGTTAATTTGAAGCGCTTCTAAAGCCTTAACCGTTGCATCCCATGTTTTGTCCATCGGGGCTTCATAGTTTCTTTTGAGATCCCCTTTTACGTAATAATACGCGCCGGTGCCCACCGCCGCCGCCGCGGCTCCGATAACCACCCACTTGCGCGAACAGGCACTCAGTCCGATTAAAAAACAGCAAAGCAATGCGACCAGTTGAAGTCGTCTTTTGACCATAAATCCTCCTGCGTTTATCAGGAAAAGAAGTATAAACAGGTATTCAGTATATCTTCAATGAATTTGATCTTTTAAACTATCAAACTCCCCTGGCCCTGTCAAATCTGAATCGCCGGGTTTGAGTTGCCGAAAAAACACCTGCCGTAGTCAGGCAAGCTAACTCGGCTTTTCAATTAGCGCTTGGAGATTTCTTCCCAGAACATCATAGTACGACATGATGTCCAGCCCTTT
>JAFDCJ010000027.1 GCA_019312835.1 Deltaproteobacteria bacterium | reverse complement strand
TTTTTAAAGAGAAAAGAATCCATAGAATCGGAACCGGTGAATTTACCGATAGCCTGATCTGGGAATTGTGGACCGATTTATCAAGCCAACTTGTTCCGGCCTTTGCCGCTCAGAAGCATGCCGTGCTGGAACTCAAAAGCAAAACCACTGCTATCCAAAAGCTGGAACAGTTGTCACATAATCAAAAAACCATTACCTCGTGGTCGTTGAACACCCCGAGGGTTATCGCCCACGAAGAACGGGGCACCGCCTCGCTGACGGCCAGACTCAAAGCCGCCGCCAGGTGTGAGTCCTGGGGTTATCCGCTGGCCTTTCATTTTGATCCTATCGTGCTGTACGATGGCTGTGAAAAAGATTACCGGCGCACGCTAAAAAAATTATTTACTTTTGTCTCAGCGGACAACATTGCCTGGATCAGCCTGGGAAGCCTTCGTTTTATGCCGGCTTTAAAACCGCTGATCGCAAAACGTTTTCCACAATCCAAGATTGTCTATGGAGAATTTGTCACGGGCTTGGACGGCAAAATGAGATATTTCAAGCCCCTGCGTATCGATATTTATCAAACCATCATCGCCTGCATCCGGGACCTCGCGCCGCAGACATTTGTCTATTTTTGTATGGAAGACGATGAGGTCTGGCAAAAATGCCTGGGCTTTGCGCCGGCTGAACGCGGGGGGCTCGCGCATATGCTGGACGAGCAGGCCATCAAGCACTGTGGCCTAAAAAGATGAACATCGAACGCTTAAAAGACGAACATCGAACGTCGAACTAAAAAAAAGGATGGCGCTGCCAGCCGCTTTCAAATTATGGAATTAAATAAAATAAAATTGAGGAGCGAAGCGACATCATCATTCGATGTTCGACCTTGGACGTTCGATGGTGGACGTTTATTTTTTTTATCTTTTTTATCTTACTATCAATGATCGGCAGTGCCAGTGCCGAAGAATGGTTTACTGTCAAGTATGTCAACGACGGAGATACCATCGTGCTTTCCAACGGCAAGCGTGTGCGTTATATCGGTATCAATTCTCCGGAAATAGACCATGACAGACAAAAAGCCCAACCCTATGGCTATGCGGCCAGGGACTATAACCGGCAAATGGTATTAAACCGCAGGATCCGCCTCGAATTCGACCTGGAGCGTCACGACCGCTATGGACGCCTTCTGGCCTATGTATTCCTGCCCGACGGGATCTTTCTCAATGAGCACCTGCTGCAAAGGGGCTATGCCTATTTTCTATTTCGCAAGCCCAATTTAAAATACAACCAGCGCCTGTTGGAAGTCCAGCGGGCGGCCATGCAGGCCGGGCGGGGATTGTGGAACAACTGGATTGAAGAAAAGAAACGGTATGTTGGCAATCGAAATTCGATGCGGTTTCACTTGGAAACCTGCCCCCAAGCCCGCAAGATAAAGCAGCGCAACAGGATCTCTTTTTCCACTAAATGGGATGCCTTTCGTGCCGGTTACGCCCCGGCAGGCGGATGTATCCAGGAATTCTGGAGGTAAGGGATTCAGGGAATTGAAAGATTGGCATCGACACAATACCATAAATTCCTAATTTACTGGATTCGCAATGCTTCAATTCGCTTCCCTAAATCCATAAGTTTCTATTTTTCGTTTTCTTTGTTTTTTTCTTCTACAATTTTTTCAGCAATGTGTGCCGGCACTTCATCATAGTGCGAAAATTCCATGGTGTATATTCCGCGTCCGCCTGTCATGGATCTGAGATCCGGTGCATAGGTCAAAAACTCCGCCATGGGCACATGGGCTTTGATGACCTGATTTTTGCCGGCGCTGTCCATACCCAGCACTTTGCCCCTTCTGCCGTTGAGATCACCCATGATATCGCCCATAAATTCTTCCGGTGTCGTAACCGTGACGTTCATAATGGGTTCCAGCAAGGTCGGCTGGGCGTCTTCACATGCTTTTTTATAAGCAATCGAGCCTGCGACTTTGAAGGCCATTTCTGAAGAATCAACGGCGTGAAAGGAACCGTCATCCAGGGTGACTTTGAAATCCACGCAGGGAAATCCGGCCAAAACACCTTTTTGACAGGACTCGAGTATGCCTTTTTCAACCGCCGGTATGTATGTCTTGGGGATGGCGCCACCCACAATCGCATCGACGAATTCAAAACCCTTGCCGCGGGGCAACGGTTCCATCTGAATCCAGCAGTCGCCGAACTGACCATGGCCTCCGGTCTGTTTCTTATGCCGGCCCTGAACCCGAACCTTCTTTTTAATCGTTTCCCGATAGGGAACCTTGGGGGTGCTCAAGACAGCCTCGACGTTGAACTTACGCTTCAGTTTTTCGATGGCAGTTTCAATGTGTATCTGGCCCAAACCCGACAGGAGTATCTCTTTGGTTTCAGAACGCCGGTCGAGCTTCAGCGCCGGATCTTCTTCCTGCAGTTTGACCAGCGAGGTGAAAATTTTATCTTCATCGCCCTGGTTTTTGGCCTCAATAGCAAAAGAGATCAGGGAGGGCAGGGGCTCAGCGCAGGTATAAACAATCTTGGCAGCCTCATCGCATAGGGTGTCGGCCGTGTAGGTTTCTTTGAGCTTGGCCATGGCAACAATGGCACCAGGGCCGGCGCCGGTTGCCGGTTTTTGCTCTTTGCCGGTAATCGTCAGCAATTGATTGAAACGCTCTTTTTTTTCTCTGGTTGAATTGTAAAACGTTCCGTCGCTGCCGATGGTCCCTGAAACGACCCTGAGAATGGTTAAACGTCCGGCATAGGGGTCTGCGAGGGTTTTGACGACATAGGCTGAAAACGGTGCCGCCGGATCAGGATTGCGTTCGATTTCATCACCGCTATTCGGATCCTTACCGATTTTGGGGCCGCGATCCAGCGGTGAAGGGAGGGCGCTGACGATCAAATCCATCAAAAAATCGATGCCGATGTTGCTGGTAGCCGACCCGCACAGCACCGGCACAAAGATTCGATTCTGGGTGCCGCTTCTCAGGGCCGCTTTCAAATCCTCGTCCGTCAGCTCTTCGCCTTCAAGATAGCGTTCGATCAACTCGTCATCGGCCTCGGCGATGTTTTCAATCAGGTTTTCTCTTTCACTGTCGACCTGGTCCTGCATATCGGCCGGAACATCAGATTTTTGCGCCTTGCCGTCTTCACCGTAAACATAGGCCTTGCCGCTGATTAAGTCGACAATCCCTTTGAAGTCGGCTTCCGCGCCAATGGGTAATTGCAGGATGATCGGTTTGGGCTCAAAAAGCTCGACCGCATCTTGAAAAGCACGTGAAAAATCTGCCCGCTCCCGATCAAGTTTATTGATAAAGATGGCACAGGGCTGGTTGTAGTCCTTGGCAAATTCCCAGGCCTGTTCGGTTTGAACCTTGATCCCGTCCACTGCATCAATAACGACAATCACGCCATCTGCGGCCTGTTGGCAGCTTACGGTATCCGAAAAGAAGTTTTGGTCCCCGGGTGTGTCGATGAGATTGACGGTATGTTTTTTCCAGCTGTATTGATGAAATCCGGAACTAATGCTCGAGGTCCGCTTGAGCTCTTCCGGTTCAAAGTCCAAGGCAGTGTTGCCGTCTTCCACGCGGCCCAACCGTTTGATCGTCCCACTGTCGTACAGCATGGCTTCCGCAAGCGAAGTCTTCCCTGCTCCTGAGTGGGCCACCAGGGCTATGTTTCGTAAATTTTCAACTCGTTCGCTCATTTATGCTCCTCTCTGTATTTTTTACCCCAATATATGTTGACCTGTTTGATATTTTTACAAATTGATATATCTAACTGCTATCCTGGAAAAAATCAAGCCCAAAATCCGATCTGATCAGGCGCACGTTGAGGATGGGTTCGGGTAGTTAGAGCGTCTTTTTTTATTCAGATTCCCCAAGTTGCAGGAGTATAAAAAACTCACGGTTACCTTTAGGGCCAAGGATTGACGACGGTATGACATTCAGGCAAGCAAGACCATTGGCAGCAAAAAAAGCGGACAAATCTGCAATCACCTGGTCGTGGAGTTTGGGATCTCTGACAACACCTCCCTTGCCGACTTGGTCTTTGCCGACTTCAAATTGCGGCTTAATCAATGCCAATATGAAGCCAGCGGTTTTCAAAAAAGCCATTACCTTGGGAACGACTATTTTTAAAGAGATAAACGAAACGTCAATGGTGGCAATATCAACGGCTTCCGGAATTGTTTCGAAGGGCATATGCCGGATATTGGTGCGTTCGATAACCACGACACGGGGATCCTGCCTGAGCTTCCAGGCCATTTGCCCATACCCCACATCAACAGCATAGACACGTGCCGCTCCATTTTGCAGGAGGCAGTCGGTGAAACCGCCGGTGGAAGCACCCACATCCAGGCAGATGCAGCCTGGGATCCTGAGGCTAAGGTCTTTCAGAGCGCCTTCGAGTTTCAGCCCTCCACGACTGACATAGGGGATGTCGCCTCCCTTCAATTCAATGGTGTCATCCGCTGAAATCAGCATGCCTGCCTTGACCGCAGGCAGCCGGTTCACCAGAATCTTGCTGGCCATAATCAGGGCACGCGCTCGCTGCCGGCTGGGAGCCAGCCCCCTGTCAACCAACAGCAAGTCTAGTCGTTTTTTCTTGCTATTCAACGTCAGTACTTTCTGGCGACCAATGGTTGTGGTTTAACCGGGTTTCTAACTCAAAGGGATGGCTTACAAAGGTGTCATTCTTTAAATGATAGAGGACAGATGACAGAAGACAGATCTGAACACTTCGGCGTATGGGGACCGTTCAACAGATCCGAGGCGTCTGACATACCATCTGTCATCTGTCATCTGTCGTCTGTCCTCTGTCTTCCTCACCCATCATTTTGACGGCTGTCTTGACAATGGCATCCGCATCGATGCCGTATAGGGATCGCAGAAGCTGCTGGGGACCGTGCTCGACAAAGGTATCCGCCACACCGATGCGTTTAATGTGCAGCCCTCTGATGCCGGCATCATTCAATGCTTCCAGAACGGCGCTGCCGAATCCTCCCTGCAGGGCATTTTCTTCCACGGTGATCACCCGGGGGATCCTGGCTACCAGAGATGATATCAGCTCGATATCAAGTGGTTTGACAAAACGGCAGTTCATCACGGCCGCCGAAATTCCGTTTTCTTTTAACCTGCGGCTGGCCTCAAGAGCGTCAACTACCGACCGGCCGATCGCCAGAATGACAATATCGTCGCCGTCTTCAACCAATGTTCCCTTGCCGATGGGCAGGACCCCGAATTCTTCATCCAACGGAACACCGGTGGCAGCGCCCCGGGGATACCGAAAAGCGACGGGGCCATCATGCGCAAGGGCGGTGGCCAGCATGTGCTGCAGCTCATTCTCGTCGGCGGGAGCCATGATGACCAGGTTGGGCAGACACCTGAGGTAGGATAAATCGAACAGCCCGTGATGGGTGGAGCCGTCTTCACCGACAATGCCCCCGCGGTCAATGGCAAAAATCACCGGCAGCCGATCCAGGCAAACATCATGCAGGACCTGATCATAGGCCCGTTGCAAAAAGGTTGAATAGATTGCCACCACTGGTTTTAATCCTTCGGTGGCCATGCCGGCTGCAAACGTCACCCCGTGCTGTTCGGCAATGCCAACATCAAAAAACCGCTCGGGGAAGGCCTGGGCAAATTTGGCCAATCCCGTCCCCTCGGGCATGGCGGCCGTTACGGCAACGATGCGGTCATCTTTTTGCGCCAGTTGAATCATGGCCTGACCGAATATTTCGGTGTAGGACGGAACGGTGCTCTTGGGGTCGATACAGTTGCCGGTTTCAACCTCGAAACAGCCACACCCGTGGAAATAAACCGGGTTTTGCTCGGCGGGCGCATAACCTTTGCCTTTCCGGGTGGTTACGTGAAGCAGGACGGGCTCTTTGAGGTATTTGATGTTATTTAAAATGTCAATCAGATGGTTTAATTTATGCCCGTTAATAGGGCCAAAATACTCGAAATTAAAGGCTTCGAACAACATTCCCGGAGTGGTGAACGTCTTGAGGGATTCTTCCGTGCGTTTGGCCCATTGGTAGACATCACCACCGATTTTCGGCAAGGACTTTAAAAATTCCCCGAATTCCTTTCGAGCCTCCTGGAGCCGCTTGCCGGAAAGGGTGCGGCTCAGAAATGAGGACAGGGCACCCACATTGTGCGATATTGACATGTCGTTATCATTTAAGATGACAATCAGCTCCCGGTCTTTAAATTTATCCCCCGCCTGATTAAGGCCTTCATAAGCCAACCCGGCGGTCATGGATCCATCTCCGATCACGGCGATTACTTTGGCTGGTTCCTTTTTTAAATATTTAGCATGGGCCACACCCAGGCTGGCCGAGATGGAGGTGCTGCTGTGGCCGGTTGAAAGGGTATCGTAAGGACTTTCGTCAATACGGGTGAAACCGGCCAGACCCTTGTGCTGACGCAGGGTATGGAAATTTTCGCGGCGGCCGGTAAGCAATTTATGGGCATAGGCCTGGTGCCCGACATCCCAGATCAGCTTATCATGGGGTGTTTCAAAAACATAGTGGATGGCGATCGCCAGTTCGACGGCACCAAGGCTGGAGGCCAGGTGGCCACCGGTTTTGGACACAACTTCAACGATGACCTGCCGGATTTCTTCGGCAAGCTCCGGAAGCTCTTTTCTGTCCAGCTTCTTTAAATCTGCGGGAGAATCAATTTTTTCCAAGAGACTCAAATTTCTAACAGCTCCTTCAAATACAAACGCTCAAGATTCAGAGGTTCAAGGGTTCAGGGTTCATATCAGATCTAAACCATGATGATTATGGCTATGTGAAATGGTTTCAAGGCATAAGGTCGTAAGGTTATATATGAGCGCATTAATGAGAAAAATCAACCCTCAAGGGTGACCGCTGAACCGGTGAACCAAACCAAATATCAGTGTTTTCTTTCAATAATATATCTTGCAATGCTGCGCAGGGGGTTAGCCAGTTTATCAAAATTTTCAAGTGCTTGCAATGACTCTTGCACAAGTCTTTCAGCAAATTCCCTGGACGCCTGAATCCCCAGCACCGATGGGTAGGTGCTCTTTTTTCGCAGGCTGTCTGTTCCGGTAGATTTCCCCATCCGTTCCGGATTCCCCTCGACATTCAGTAGGTCGTCGGCCACCTGAAAAGCAAGACCGATTTTACGCGCATAGTTATCGAGCAGCTCCCGTTGGTGCTGATTTGCTCCTCCAAGCAAAGCGCCGCATGCCACTGCGGTTTCGATCAGCGCACCTGTTTTTAAGCGATGCATGGTTTCGAGCTCGCCCGCAGCAAGGTCAACCCCCTCGGAAGCAATATCGAGCATCTGGCCCTGGATCATGCCGCGATAGCCGGCCGCCTTGGCAATTAAGCGAATAACCTGCAACCATCGGGCCGCCGCGGTTTCATCCGGAGGCTTTGCCGTGGCGATTATCTCAAATGATAGGGTCAACAGCGCATCACCCGCCAGAATGGCAGTGGCCTCATCAAAAGCGATGTGGCAGGTCGCTTTTCCCCGGCGCAACCGATCATCATCCATGGCCGGCAAATCATCATGAATGAGCGAATACGTGTGGATCATCTCCAGGGCGCAAGCCACTGTCATGGCTTTCTCCGGCGCACCGCCCACGGCTTCACAGGCCGCCAGGCACAAAACCGGTCGAATGCGTTTGCCGCCGGCCAGCAGGGAATATCGCATGGCCCTGACGAGCGTATCCGGAGACTGAGCATGCGGCAACATCGTGTCCAAAGATGCGTCAATAAGCTGATTTTGTTGCTTTATATATGCTTTGAGTTCAAACATTGCTAAAGGTTCGAAGGTTTCGGGTCCAAATCCGGAATTGAAAGCGGCGATTCTAGCACCATTAGAGCCGTTGATACCTGATATCAATTTTCATTTTCAGAAATGGCGTCGTCATCACAAGCGGGGAAGGGCGCCTCTGAAGGCTTTCCTTCGGCATCCTGCAGCAGGATAGTGATTCTTTTCTCAGTTTCATCCAGCTTTTCGGAGCAGAACTTGGAAAGCTGAATGCCCTCTTCAAATGTTTTTATGGCTTTTTCCAGTGGCATGTCACCGGATTCCAAATCCTGAACAATTCGTTCAAGCTGTTTCATTGCCTGTTCAAATGTCTTTTTGGCCATTGGTGGTTTTTCCTTTTACACGGCAGAACAGTCGGCCCTTGGCTACCCTGACGTCAAGATCCTGGTTCAGCGCAATTTCACGGGGATCCTTTACCACTCTGCCATCCGGAATAGTACGGGTGATACTATACCCCCGGGACAAAATGGCAACGGGACTCAAGGCTTCAAGTTTGGCTGTCAGCGCCCGAATTTTAACTTGATTGGAATTATTTAGTATTATGTATGATTTTATTAGGTTATTATAATATTTATCAAGTTTTTCCTTAATTTTATTGACGAGAAATCGGGGGTTGTTGGCGTTGAGTCTTTGTTTGTGAAATTCAAGCTGTTGACGGTCGCTTCGGAGTCGATAGGCGAAATTCCGGCTTAAACGCGAATCATAATCATCAATTCTGAGCCGCAAATCCTCAATCTTGCGGCGAGGATCGACCAGGCGGTGAGACATTTCCCGGATCTTGGTATATAACAGACTAAAATAATTTATTATTTTTATCCTCAAACGGTTCTCGACCTCCCGGCAGCGCCGTTGCAGAGCTGATTTTTCCGGAACCACCAACTCCGCCGCCGCCGAGGGTGTCGGCGCTCGCAAATCCGCAACGAAATCGGCAATCGTAAAGTCGGTTTCATGACCCACAGCGGAGATGATCGGAACCCGCGAAGCAAAAATCGCCCGGGCGATGGGTTCTGAATTAAAGGCCTGTAGGTCCTCCAGGGATCCGCCACCTCGCGCCAGCAAGGCCACATCGCATTCCCCCAGACGGTTGAGTGCGTCAAGGGCCGCAACAATTTCCTCAACCGCCCCTTGGCCCTGGACCTTAACGGGGAATATCTGAACGGGCACATTGGGAAAGCGCCGATTCAGTACCTGTAAGATATCATGGACAACCGCACCGGATCGAGAGGTTATCACACCGATTTTATTTGGAATATATGGTAGTTTGGTTTTATGCTCTTCTTTGAACAGCCCCTCGCCAGCCAGCCGGTTCTTAAGCTGTTCAAAAGCGATTTGAAGTGCGCCGATACCGGACGGCTCGAGATACTCTAAAATGATCTGGTATGCGCCGCGGGGTTCATACACACTGATGCGTCCCATTCCGGTGACGCTCATACCATCTTCGGG
>JAFDCJ010000026.1 GCA_019312835.1 Deltaproteobacteria bacterium | reverse complement strand
GTGATCAGGCCAGTGCGTATCTCGACGGCGAGATCGAGCGTCTTTACAAGGTGATCGAGGAGGAAGTCGGGCCGCTGGCCGCCGATGGAGGGTATCTCGGAGACGACATTTACGGCAATCTGCCCCCGACCAGCTGGGATAAGCTGACCCGGCTTTTTTTGCATACTTAAAAAAAAGGTTCAACGGTTTAGGGTTCAGGGTTTGGGGCTTCGCCGAAAGGCTTCGACCCCACAAGCAAGGTTCTGAAAAATCAGAACTGCTGATTTCAACCCTGAACCCAGAACCTTACGCCAACCATTTCTCTCTCCCAAAGGGGCTGCGGCAGATGCCGCAGCCCCTTTGATTTGAGTTGGCTTGTCGACCTATTTTACCTTTATCGCCACCATCGTCACATCATCCGGCCATTCGTCGGTGCTTGCAAATTTTTGCAGGCGGGCATCAATTTGATCGATGATGTTGTCGCTCGATTCATGGGCCCATTCGGCAATCACTGATTTCAATCCCGTTGTTTCAAACATGCGGTTTTGCGAATCGGTGGCTTCGGTAACCCCGTCCGAATAAAGCAGCAGGAAATCCCCCGGGCACAGTAAAATCTTTTCTTCTTCCAGCTGGCTCGAAAACAGCTCGGTATCCATCAAACCGATGCCAATGCCGCCGGGCTTCAACTCCGTGATGGTGCGGTTTCTGGCGCAATAATACAAGGGCCAATTGTGTCCGGCGCGGGCGATGGTTACCGAGTTTTCGTTTAAATCAAAATAGGCGATCACCGCCGTGATAAAGTCGCCATCGCGCAGCCGTTTGCTGATCAATTCATTCAGATTCAAAAAGATCTGGGTTGGTGAATCACCCGTTTGTGAAAAGGATTGAAACATGCTCTGGGTGTAAGCGGCGTATAAAGCGGCTGAAATCCCCTTATCTGAGACATCCCCGACGATGCTGACCATCCGGTCGCCGTCGGGTTGAACGATGTCAAAAAAGTCGCCGCCGACAACTCTGGCCGGTCTGTAAAAGGTGGCGATTGAGAGCAGCTGCGATTCCGGGATACAGGGTGGCTGCAGGCTCAATTGAATCTCGCGGGCGATTTCCAACTCATCGCGGGTGGTCAATTTGTCGACGAGTTCCAAAGCCAATAAAAGATTGAGCACAATGAAAGAGCCCAGCATCAGCATCGAATCAACCTTGATCAATCCAACCAGAAAACCGACAATTCCAAGGCCGTAAAAGAAACGCCGGGCAGGTGTCAGCTGCATCATGAAACTAATAAATATTTCTCTGGCCATAAATAAGAAAGCACCGACTGATAAGCGTCTCGGGGGTCGTGCGGCAAATCTGGTTTTGGCCTTAAAATAGGAGATAGCCTCCAGTGTGTCTTTTTTCAAGAGCTGCTCGATTTCCCTGTGGTTGAGTCCGCTGGTGTATAGATAGAAAAATTTTTGAATGTTCTTTACTTTTCTATTTATGCCCTTTGCTATTTTCATGTGATTTACCCGAACCGATCCTGCCGGCAAGTATAGGGCCCTTTGGTGTTGCTTCGAACTAGCCATATTTTTGCATGATTGTTCTTAAAATTTCTATGGGATTCCCCTTTATTTTGCAAGCTGAAAAAAAATCACAATGCAAATCATAAGCCATTTCATCTACCCCGCTCGTATCTCTGTTTATAGGGCTTTCCTGTTTAGCCGAGCCTGATACCATCGACAAAAAATGCAATTTATCGGTTTTTAATACTATTTTTTAGCAATTTTAGCCATATATGCCTTTGGGCAATATAGACTTTATTTTATATTTATTCGGGTAGTTAGGAAAAAAATAATGGTTGGCATGGTAAATGCTCCACATGGATTTTGAAAAATCGATCGTCAACGAGGGAGGTAAACCATGGGTATATTCACACGATTTCGCGACATTGTCGGCTCCAACATGAATTCAATGCTCGATCGCGCCGAAGATCCGGAAAAACTGATTCGAATGATGATCCAGGAGATGGAGGACACCTTAATCGAGCTGAAAGCCGCCTGTGCGGGCGTGCTGGCCGATAGCAAAAATCTTGAGCACCAGCAGCAGGCAAACGATCGGCGAATTAAATACTGGGATGACAATGCCAAACTGGCCGTTGACAAGGGTCGTGAAGATCTGGCCAGAGAGGCTTTGATTGAAAAGCGCCGGTATATGCAGAAAGCCGAGTCATTATCCAATGAGGCGGTTGAACACCAAACTTTGCTGGATCAATACCAGGACGACATTCGGCAACTCGGGGACAAATTGAAATCGGCGCGCGAAAAGGAGCGCCTGCTCATTGCCCGTCATGTTTATGCCAGTCGCAAAATGCGGGCGCAAAAAGAAATACGGCGGATGGACAATACGGATACGATCATAAAATTTGAAGAGCTTGAAAACCGGATCGAGCAGATGGAGGCCGAGGCCGATCTGGTAAATTTTGGAAGCAAAGCGAATCTGGCGGATGAGCTGGAGCGGTTGGCTGGGGATGAAGAAATAGAAAAGGAGCTGCGCTCCCTGAAAGCAACCTCCGTCGACCGGATGGAGGCGCGTGTTGAAGCGTTGGAAACGATTATAGACGATAAATAGCATCTATTTAGAGAGCAACAGGAGATAAAAGATGAGCCAATACAACACGATATCAAGGCGGGGACTTTACCGCTCGCGTGATGGTATCATATTGGGGGTATGCCGGGGTGTGGCCGATTATTTTGACTTTTCGGCTTTCTGGATCCGGGCCATTCTGATAGTGATCTTCATATTGACCGGTTTTTGGCCGGTCATAGGGATCTACCTGTTGGCCGCGCTTTTGATGAAGTCGGAGCCGGGCGTACCCGGTAAGAACCATTCCAAACGAAAGCCTCGCTGCGGCTTTAGCCGAACCCGGCGTGAAACCTCGGAGCGGCTAAAACGCAAGTGGCGACATCTGGAGAAGCGAATTCGACGCATGGAGGACAAAGTGACTTCCCGGGAATTCGACTGGAATAGCCGCTTTTACGGTTAAAAAGGTTCAGAGGCTCACAGTTCAAAGGTTCAGGGTTACACCCGGGCCCTGACGGAAGAAGCTTTCACTGCCACAGGACGGCCAATATGATTGGAAATGATACTTGTTTTGGAACCCGCATATTTGAAATTGACGTGGGAGCGGCTTCCAGCCGCGATTTAATCCAAGTAGTATCTAATGAATTGTGACTGTTCGGGAGGTCTAATGAGTGCAATGTACTGGAAAGCTGCCGGCGAGAATATTGCCAGAGGCCTTGGCAGAAAAACGATCAGAAGACTGGGTATCGGCGGTAAATTCATCGGTCGGGCCGGCGCTGTGGTCGGCATCGGTTTTCTGGCCTATGAATTGTTCAAGCATTACAGGGAAAATATCGAGGCTGAGCCGGCCTACCAGGAGATGCGGATTCTACAGATGGAGCTGGAAAAATGGACCAGCGCCATCTCCTGTCTGGGCCGCGAGCCCTTTGAAGAAAAAGCTTACGGTTCCCTGGAAGAGGGCGGTGCCATCAACGCCCTTTATCCCAAACAGTCACTTACAGGGTCGCCGCTCAAGGCCGCCGAACCCAAAGAGGCCTATGCCCTGATCGGCCGGGCCATGAACTACATCCGGCCGACCGAAAATCTTCTAAACGATGAAGAATTTGCGTTCAAGACCGAAGAGCTGGTTGCACGTCTGCGGCAATTGCAGTTGCGCCTGAGCCGGGTCGATGATTTCAGGCCGATCCAAAAACAGCTTGCCCAGATCGTGGATGACATCAGGCCCATTGAAAGCGGTTATGCGGCCCGCATCTACGATTGCAGTCAGGAAATTCAGAAAACCCTGGGATCCAACGCCGCCTGGGCGGCCGTCTCGATGACCACCCTGGGTCTGGTCAGAAAGCCTAAGCCCGTTCAATAAATCCTGAATTTTTATTTGACCGGCTTGTTCCGATAGGTTAAATTACGCGGACTTATCCTAGTTGAAATGCGCCAGTTGGCCGACTATTTTAACCGCTAACCTCTGGAACAAGTTATGCTGAGGCGTTATGTCAAAATGCCGATGTGAAGCCTTCAAGGAGTCAATGATACTCCTTGGAGGCTTTTTTTGATGGGTTGTTTTCAAATCCGCCTGAGGCGGATTACACCCGCAGCGTTTAAAGCACGGACGTGCTGCCGCCTTCCCCCGCCCATGAGGGCGGGGAAACGCGCCCGAGGCGTGCAAGTCCAAGCCCCCCGCTTTGCGGGTGGTCGTTGACTCAAATTTTATCGGTATCAGCCGGCAGCGGGTGCAGAAGGATAGGAGCCAGGATGGGATATAGGAGGTTAACTTGACATGGCCGGGGATGAATATGAACATATTCAAAAAAATATTTGGTGATCGGGGCAAACCAGAACCGCCCGCCGACGATTTAATTGCTTCGGTTCATGGCCTTACCGACGTCGGCATAGACCGGGACAATAACGAAGATTATTTTCTGGTGGTTCCCGATAAAAATTTGTTCATTGTGTCCGACGGTATGGGCGGTCACAATGCCGGAGAGGTTGCCAGCCTGAATGCAACCGAGGCGGTCAACAACCACTTCACCCCCGCTACTCTATCCGAAATCAAGGGCGACCGGATTAAAATCAATGATGAATTAAATGACTGCCTCTACGTTGCCAACCAGACGATTCTCGATCTGGCGGAAAACAATGCAAGCTACCAGGGCATGGGTTGCACGCTGGTGGTGGCGCTGGTGGAAAGGGGCGCGCTGCATGTCGGTCATGTCGGAGATGCCCGGGCTTACCTATGCGACGCCAACGGCATTAAATTGTTGACCGCTGATCACAGCAAGGTCATGGAACTGGTGAAAGCCGGGCAGATGACGCTGGAAGAAGCCCGTCACAGTCCTTTGAAAAATGAGCTCAGCCAGGCCATCGGCAGCCCCCTGTCGATCATTCCCGATTACAATTATCATGACCTAAAAACCGGCGACAAGGTTCTGCTCTGTTCAGACGGTCTATGGGATATGCTGCCGGATGATGAAATTTACCGGGTTGTGCAGCAGGCAAAACCGGCCCGATTGATTTGCGAAGAGCTTGTTCACGACGCCAACGACGCCGGCGGACACGACAACATTACCGTGGTTTTGATCGAGTACCGGGAGCCATAGGCCAATTCTGATACGGGTATTACTTTAAACGTTTATAACCGCTATCCGTACGGTAGCTTTCCAACGACGGAGGCATTGCATGCTCACCATTTCGGATGTCAAGAGCCTTTGCGCAAGGGAGCCCCGCTTCGATGACATGATCTGCAGCCTGCGGGCAATTTCAAGACAGCCCAAAAAGATGCGGAAGGAAACGGCAGAGGTGGTGGCGCTGGCCAGAAAATTCAATGACGAGGTGGTGCGCCCGTATGCCGCCGAACTGGACCGCAAGGTACAGGAAGACCCCGATTTTCTTCCCCTCGAATTCATCGAGACGGCCAACCGCTGGGGGCTCTATACTCTGTGGATTCCCAGGATATTCGGCGGCAAGGGCTACAATCTGCCCTCATTTTCCTATTTCATCGAAGAGATCGCCTCGGCCTGTACGGCCATGGCGAATTTAATCGGGGTTCACTATCTGGGTGTGGCCACCCTGATTTCCGCCTGGAATACACCGATTATCCAGCGCGTTTTCAGCGAAGTGGTCCAAGGAGAGCAAAACGGCCAGCCCTGCCTCATCTCCCTTGCCCTGACGGAGCCGGGTGCCGGCACCGATGTGGAGGAAACCGAGTTGATGGATCGGGGCAAGATTGCCTGCCATGCCCGCAAGGTGGCCGGCGGCTATGTGGTCAACGGGAGCAAGGTATTTATTTCCAATGGTCATCTTTCCACCTGGCATATGCTGTATTCATTTGCCGATCTTGAAAAGCCATCGTCCAATCTGGTGATGCTGGCAGTGAAAACCGGCTCAAAAGGCTTCAGCTTTGGCAGGAAAGAGCGCAAAATGGGTCAGAAAGGATGCCCGGCCAGCGAGCTGATATTTGATGAATGCTTTGTTGCAGATGAAAACGTCTGCATCGATCCGGAGCAGACCGCGAAGCTTTCCAGATCAGCGACAGAGACGACCATGCAGCTGATCGATTATTTATTTGGTGCCTCCCGGGCCGGTGTCGGCGCTTTTGGAACCGGTGTTGCCCGCGGCGCCTTTGAGGCGGCTTTAAAATTTGCGGCGGAAACCGACGTAGAAGGAAAAAAGCTGATCAACCATGAATGGGCTCAATCCATGCTGGCCCAGATGTATCGCAATGTTCTCGTTTCAAGGTATGCCTATGTTGAAGCCAACTATGCCCATGGCATGGACGGAATGTTCAGGTTGCTCCAGCTCAAGCCTCTTTATTACCTGACCCGCTATGCACCGTCCGCGGCATTGAAATTAGTGGTCACGCCGTTAATGGACAGCCGCCTGGGAACCTGGCTCATGCGCAAGATCCATTGTGACAGTCAGACCGAAGAAGAAATCGAGCGGACCTCGGGCCTCGGCTCCCTGGCCAAGTTCACCGGCACCGATGCCGGTGTTAAAAACGGGCAGCTGGCACTCGATTTAATGGGTCAGGCCGGATTGAGGCAGGACCGGCTGGCCGAAAAGCACCTCAGAGATGCGAAGCTGATGCAGATCTACGAAGGGACCAATCAGCTAAACCGGATCAACCTGTTCAAATGTTTGGTGGCGAAGGGTATACCGCAAGTCAGTGTGTTCACCGATTAGAAGTGGTTTGAAAACCCCATCTAACGCCCAAATACTGCGTTGCGATCGGGATTAAAATGCTCACGTACTTCGTGTACGCTCCGCTTTTAATCCAGATCGGCGCCTTGTCTTTGGACGTGATCTGGGATTTTCAAACCACTTCAAGCAAATATCTAATTTCATGTCGATCACAAATGTGTGAATACGTGATCGGTATATTTCTTAAACTGCACCAGACCATAAATGAATATTTATTGTTGCATTAATAATTGGCGGGTCTTGTATATAATAAAGTTACCCGTTCGGCAGTTGGAGGAAAAATATGAGCAGCAGGGAAGAGACCGGAATCCGCATGCTTGCCAGGGCAGCGGCCGAGTTCGCCAGGGGTGAGCTGGCCGCCAACCGGCAGGAATCCGACCGGTTTCCGTTTGGGCCATTTTTTTCAACGGTTTTGCAAAAGGCTTTCGACCTCGATTTTTTCCACATCAGCCTGCCGGATTCAGCCGGCGGAGTCGGGATGGGCGTCGATGCCCTGTGTGTCGTTCTGGAAGAAGTCTGCCGGCAGGATGCCAGCCTGGGGGCCATCGTGCTGACCCATTGTCTGGCCCAGGAGATTCTGTTAAGTGCCGGTCGCACCGATCTGATCAAGGCGCGCGCCGACAAAGCGGATGAGGCCACCCGCTTTTTGCTGGCCTGCCCTCTGTTTAACAACCCAGCGGAGATCAGACATGTGGCCGAGGTGCTGGAGGAGGGCGGCCGATCCTTTCTTTCCGGCACGCTTGAATATCTGGTCCTGGGAGGCCTGGCCGACGTGGCGGTGGTCCCGGGTGCCAAACAAGGGCAGGCATCCTATTCTTACTACCTGGTAGATCTGGACCAATCCTCGGTTGCCGTCGGAGAGCCTGTCTTAAGCCTCGGTCTGCATTGCTGTCCCGCGGTGGATACCGAGTTTCAGAAAGCCGAGGCCGTGCCCGTGGGGGGAGCGGGTCAGGGTGCTGCGCTTTTCAACCAGGCCGCGGCCCGGCTGCACCCGGCTGCGGCCGCCATATCTTTAGGGATTATGAAAGGCGCGTTTGATGAAGCCCGTGCTTATGCCGACCAGCGCGAGCAGGGCGGTCGGAAAATAAGGGGGTGGTCCGAAATGCAGATGATGCTGGCCGATATGGCGATCAACATCAAGATAGCGGATATGGTAGTTGCTGAGACCATCCGGGCGGTGGAAGGGCAGGAAAAAGGTTGGGAGCAAAAGGCCCTGGCCGCTGCCATCCATGTCCAGCAGGCCGCTGTCCAGGTGACGACGGATGGCGTGCAGGCCCTGGGTGGGGTTGGGTATATGCAGGATTTCGGACAGGAAAAAAGGTTCCGGGATGCCAAACATATCCAGGCCTGTTTCGGCCTGACGCCGATGAAAAAACTAAAATATTTGGAATTGGTTTCGAAACACTAAATAACGCTCAAAGAACAGGCTCAGCAGTTTTACCGGTCTCTATTTAGAGGCTTAATGTGTGCACCAAGACCACGGGATAGAGTAGGGGCGGGGTTCCCAGCATAGCTGGATGGCCCATTAGATTTATAGCAATAATTCCTGAGACCAGGCACAACCAAAATAGGGGAAAGGAGAAGCAAGCCATGTCGACCTTCTTTGGCGATGCACAAGCGGTAAAAACCGTGACCCACGGGCAAGCAACGTTTGACCTGCCGATTCTGTATTACCGCGATGACGCCTTCGCGCTTTATTTTACGGCGAATTATGACAAGGTCAAGGCGGCCATGCCGTCGGATAAACTCCATCCGGTTATCCTTCCCGGCAACAAGGCGATTGTGGCTATCTGTGCCTTCAACTACATCGACACCTCCATCGGACCCTACGGGGAAGTGGCGGTGGCCCTGCCGGCCGTATTTGACAAACAAATGACCGCATTCAGCGGGCCGCTGGCCGCCATTCGGGAAAGTGGGTATCCCGGGTTCGGCGCCGTGGTCATGCATCTGCCGGTCACCCGGGTGGAAGCACGAGACGCCGGCCGCGGAGAATGGGGCTACACCAAATTTATCGCCGACATGCACTTTACCATCAGCCCTGAATATATGGAGTGCCGCATGCTGGAGGGCGATGCGCACATTCTCGATTTGCGGCTGAAACGAAAAGGGTTTTACCTGCGGGACAAAAAACCGCTGACGACCTTTTCGGTGAAAAACGGTGAGCTGATCAAAACGGTGATTCCCCAGACCGCCACCAAGCGAATATCCCTCATGCCGGGGGGCTCCGAGCTAAAACTGGGAGATCATCCGGTGGCGGCGTCCATTCGAAACCTGGGAATTTCGGCGCGACCCTTTATGAGCGTGTATTTCCCCGAGCGGGCCGGGATTTTACCGTCCGGGACGGTGATCGAAACAGGTGTCCGGCCGCTGGAAGGCCACCTGGGTGAAAACCGCCAGGCCGCCCACAGGGTCGCATATCCCAATTCAGAAAGCGAGTAAACACGATGAGAACGGTTGCGATTACCGGTGCCGGGGGCTATATCGCCCGACAGCTGATGTTATTTCTTGAGAAACAGGCATGGTGCCAAAAAATTATAGGGACCGATATTGTCGAACCCGGGATTGAGTCCGAAAAGATAGAATTTCACAACTGCGACATCCGAGATCCGATGCTACTTGAGCTCTGGAAGGGCAGGGGCGTCGACACCCTGGTGCATCTGGCCTTTGTGGTTGATCCCATCCACGATGAAAGGAAGATGTATGATGTCAATGTGAATGGGACCCTGAATGTGCTGAGAATTTGCGAGGAATTGAATATCGGACACATCATTGTGGCATCCAGCGGAACCGCTTACGGTGCCTGGCCGGATAACCCCCCATGCCTGAAAGAAGACGATCCCATCCGGATATTTCCGCCGAAATTCAATTACGCCCATCACAAAGGCCTCATCGAGCAGCAGTGTGGCGACTTTATCAAACGGCATCCTGACATCATCTTTAACATCGTGCGACCCTGTGTCGTATACGGGCCAAATACGGACAACTATCTGGTCCCCTACTTAGAAAATATGCCGCGCATATTGCTGGCAGACGGTCGCGATCCCGACCTGCAATTCGTGCACGAAGATGATGTGGCCGAACTTTTTGCGCTGTTAATCGAAAAAAAAGTTCCCGGGGCCTTCAATGTGGCCGGCGATGGCGTCGTCAAAATTTCGGAGGTCGGTGCGATGATCGGCAAAAAAACTTTGAAAATTCCCAAGCAATTATACAGCGCAATCATCTGGTTGCTGTGGCACCTGCGTGTCAAGATCGTAGCAGCCCCTGCCGGATTTATCGACTATACCGCCTATTCGTGGGTAATGGACACAACCCGGGCCAAAGAAAAATTGGGATGGAGACCGCGGTATACCTCGAGGGAAGCGCTGCGAATCATGCTGGAGACTCACGATTACAAACTGGTTTGAAAAGCATGGCTCAGATCCGGTGAACGTGCAAACCGGTTCCAAGCCTGTTTCCTGGTTATCGTTAACCTGCAGGCAGTCGCGTCGCGGGGCATTGGGATTGGCACTCAAAGCAGTAATAATAATTGCCGGTCATGAAGGTCTGCCATACTTCGCGCAGACCGTGGCCCCGGACAATGGCCTGCAACTCCTCCGTTGGTTTATCCAGCATGCCTTCCATGACCTTTTGAAAGTACCGGAACCCGAATTTGAAAATTTGATTCCCGCAGAGCTTTTTATTGATCTTGCCTTGCCCGGAAAGGGCGTTGACCGGGCAGGCTTCGACGCAGCGCATGCAGTGGTCGCAAACCTCCTCTTTTAGGGGCGCATCCGGAGATAAACCGGCGGTCGTCACCACACCGGACAGCCGTACCGCCTGTCCGTATTCCCTGGTGACCAGGGCACCTGATTCACCGTAGGATCCCAGACCGGCACGAACACCGGCCCTGCGCCAGCAGATTTCACCCCGCATGCCTTTGCCGGGCTCATCCATATCCAGCGGGATAAAGGCCGGGACACCGGCGGAAGGGAATCCCCGAGATTCGAGAACACGTGCGGTTGCATGGGCCGCCCGGGTACATTCGTTGTAGGCGTAACTGGTGTCGAACTGGGCCAGTTCGTTTGCGCCCGATCGCAGCGACCCCAGGCTGTGGGCGCTGGCGATTACCAGAACGCTGCGGGCTCCCGGCATCATGCGGTCGATTCGCTCGCTGTGTTCGGGCAGATCTTCAACCCTGACGACGCCGACCAGATCAGCTCCATGATTCAGGGCGGCCTGTTTGGCCTGCTGAGTAAACTCTTTTTCTGTCATAAGATTTCTCCTATTTAGGATGGCTTAATTTACAGCTCGCTTCTTTTGCGGGGCTGATCCTCCCGCGGGCCCTGACTGTAGTCATTAAACGGCCCATCCCTCCTTTAAAACAGTTTGCTGCCTATTTTAGCATTCACAGCCGGTGATACAAAGGTAGCTTCACCACTATCCGCTCTGGGATATTGGACGCCTAAGATGAGAGCCTCAGAAACAACCGGCCCCATTTGTCTGTGTTCGAAATTCAATACTCCCAGCACCAGCCGGTCCTTGACTTCTTCCGGAGGATGCATCGTAAAGCGGCCGTAGCTCACCCGGTGCCCGAATTTGCCGAAGTCGATGGTCATTTTATAGGTCGGCCTGTGTGTTCTGGTTTCAAGGCTAACGTCCATGACCCGACCGACGCGAATATCGAGTTTGTCGAATGATTCTTCGAACGATACAGTCGGTTTTGTTTCCTTTGCCATTTAAAATCCCCTCTATAAACTGTTCTGCTCCATCCGAAGGTTCACCAAACACCTCTTGAAAAAAAACTGACTTCAGCTATTATGCAAGTCAATTGCCTGAGCAGTCGGGAAGTTTTTCCCGTCATGCCCGCGCAGCAGCGTGTGTCGTAATTGTAATAGCCACAAATTCTTCCGTATCGTCATTCCGGGCTTGACCCGGAATCCAGTGCTTTTTCAACACATTATACAACTGGATGCCGGATCAGGTCCGGCATGACGATCAGAAAATAGTCGATTTTCTAAATTATGACACCGTCTCCTTCGCGGGGATGACAAAGGTGGATTGAAAAAACTCCCCGTTTCCTGAGTTACCTATAATACAAGAAGGGGTTATAATGAAACAAGATTTCGATATTACCGCGGACGGGATTAAAAACTTGATCCGGGACTTCATCGCGACTTCACCCGACAACACGATGCAAACCGAAACTGGCGAACCTGCCTGGGATTCGGCCCTGGTGGGCTTTGCTTCCGGTGCCGATCAGATCTGGCAGCAATACAAGGAGTATGTCGGGGCTTTCCACTGGACGCCCTGGGAGGTCTTCAACCAGCACCACCCCCGGGAAAATGTAAGTGCAGAGCAGTTGACCGTCATCTCCTGGATTCTGCCCCAGCGCGATTTGGTTCGCAAGGCCAACCGCCGGAGCAAAAAATTTCCGGCCGAAGAATGGGCCCGCATCAGGATCTACGGTGAGGCGTTTAACGTGGCACTCCGGCAACACGTGGTTAAAAGCTTGGAACAAGCAGGATATGCCGCCATTGCACCGATGCTGGCGCCCAACTGGACCATCGTCAAGTCGAAACGCTTTTCCTATGCCTCTTCCTGGTCTGAACGCCACGCTGCCCATGCGGCCGGTTTGGGCACCTTCGGCCTGTGTGACGGGCTCATCACGGCCAGAGGAAAAGCGATGCGCGCAGGATCCGTCGTCGCTCG
>JAFDCJ010000025.1 GCA_019312835.1 Deltaproteobacteria bacterium | reverse complement strand
TCCCGGAGCGGTTTTTTCGTGAAACGCCGGCGCCACCGGACGTCAAGCTTGACCGCAAAAAGTTTAACAAAATGATTTCAAGCTTCTATAAAATAAGAGGCTGGACCTATAAGGGAATCCCATCGAAAAAAGAACTGGAAAGGCTGGATCTCCATGATGTCGCACAAGACCTTCAAAAGCGTGGATACTATAAGTGAAGAAAATACAGGCAATCAGGGCCGGCGGCGTCAATTTCAGCGCTGTCGCTCCTAACGAATAAAATTGTGCCATCTCGCCCATCTCTTTGCGTCAAACCCCTCAAAATTCCTTTCCAAACCAATGGCTCCCAAAATAAAATTTTAAATAACCATCTGATATTAAATAGATTTGTTTAAGTCCGTCAATTTGGCATTCTGCTTGCTATTAAATTCTTCAAACCTGAACACAAACCCTAACTATGGAGCTGAAAATGGAACTCAAGATTATACTCGTCTTCGTCGGTGTTGTAGGGGTTGCATACATTCTTTATAGAGTTGTCATGAAAAAAATTGGCCGGTGGGACCCCGAATAAACGGCTCAACCTGATTGACCTGGAAAGTGAGTGGCAGCCGCAACCATACCATTTCCAGGTCCATCTCCTTTCGGGGCGATTCAATTAACGGTGTTGGATCGCCTCTTTCCCTTTACAAATTAAAAATGAAGTATCTTTTCTATTTTATATTTACTTAATGGTAGCGAATTGATATCTAACAACGTTTCATCGCCTCCGCAGGGTCGATGCAGCGGGCGCTCTGCATCTTATCATCATCTATTCCCGGGAAAAAGAGGAGACATTAAATGAAGAAAACAAGTATCGTACTGTTAACTATCTTTTTCTTGATTTCAACAGTTGCCTTTTGCCTGGCCGATGAAGAAAAAGATCATGTCTGCTTCAGGGAATTGGATTCTGACCAGGACGACCTGGTGACATTTCAGGAGTTCGAGAAGTTTTATGGGAATGACAGGAATAAATTCAACGATGCTGATTTGAACGAGGACGGCAAATTAACACACGACGAATATCATGATCTTCTGGGACATGGTTCACAATAAAAATTAACGCGGTTATCTGGAAAAGAACAAGTTGAGTTGTTTGTGGGATCCCGGCGGCGGGAGATTATTTGATTTCGAGGCTGGAAGCCGCTCCCACGGAGTGCCTGTTTTCTGCGAACTTGAACTCGATATTGCACATATATCTCGCACTGAAAAATCTTGTAACAGCAAGACCATTCTCAGCCCTGATCTTTCCACTCTTTTTTCCGCCCGTTTTTCACCTTGTTTTCTGATGATTCAAAACCGTGTCGAATGCAATTTTACCAGTAAGATGGCTATCTGAACTGTCAAATGCTGTCAAATGCTATCAAATGCTGTAAAATCATGTAAAGTGTTGAAAAGTTTATGTATTATTGTCTTGATTTTGCTGTTCTGCGCTGCTACCATTTAGTACCTTTTTTGGTAAAAGAAGAATGCCCCGCCACCGCCTCTCCCGAATTCGAAATAATAATCACACTCAAAGCAAAACGAGCTTATTGTAACAGGCCTTTAAGGACAGGAAGAAAAATTAAATAATTTTTATCAACAGGGGGGATTCACATGCTGCGCCGATTGTTTCTCATTTTTATTCTCATATCCGTATTTGCCTTTGCCGGTTGTAAAATTTCAGGAAAAATATCCCACAACGGGGTGGGACTCGAAGGCATCACCGTAACTCTAAGCGGTGATGCTTCTATGAGCACAACCACAGACGCCGATGGGACATATGTTTTTCGTAAACTCAAGCCCGGCAATTATAAGGTTAAACCTGTTGACGAAAAGTATTCCTTCGAGCCGGTCAGTAAAGATGTGAAGACTGGGCATAAGAAGATAGCGCACGCAGATTTCGAAACCGCCGCACCAACGCCTCCAGCAACACTGCCGGTATGGTCGACATATCAGGGTAATGCGTCCCATACCGGATATATTCCAATCAAATTGAAACCGCAGCATTTTACTGAAGGATGGACTAAAAACATTGCAGTCGATGAGCTCGATATTGAATCCGTTGAGCTCAATCCAGTCACAGCCGGTGATGGAAAAGTCTTTGTCACCACAGCCGGATATTTTGGTCCTAATTTGGCAATGGCCCTGAATAGTGCTACCGGTGAAACATTATGGTCATATGATTTTGGTGATATTCATTCCATTCACCCGCCGGCTTATCACAACGGAAGCGTCTATATTCAATCAGCCGGCCACGACGACTCATTTTTATGGGCATTTGATGCAGAATTTGGTGGAGTTTTATTCAATCCCGCTCCTTACGGGAACCAATGGTCACGTTATTATGCCCCAACCATTTATGACGGCAACGTATATGTAGCCGGCGGCCATTATGGAGGTGCTTATGGCTTTGATGGCATTACCGGAGAAGAGTTGTGGTTTGCTGATCTGAACCAGTACGATCAATGGACGCCGGCGGTCAATGAAGAGCACGTCATCGCTTATACAGGATTATACACTCCGCAACTGACCGTTCTCAATCGCTTGACCGGTGTGGTGGAATTCTCAATCCCTGATCCGAATTTTGTGTGGGACGGATGGAGTATGAATTTGGCCCCTGTGCTGGGAGGCCAGAATAACGTTATTGCGATTCACGACGGTCGTATCATCAGTTTTGATCTGGTGAGCAAGGACATTGGGTATGAGATCCGGGAAGAAGCGGGTGATTTTAGCGGCCAGCCTTCTCTGGCGGAAGGAATCATTTATGCCGTCTTTGAGGGATTTTTGCGTGCCCTCTATGAGAGCGACGGTTCTTTCATAGAGGAATGGCAACCGTGGCAACCGCCGCAGGATGAAAGTATCGTTACGCCCATGATTGTGACAGACAATCTTATTTTTGTAAGCACTGCTTCTACGACCTATGCTGTTGATCTGGCGAGTCAGACAGAAGTCTGGAGTTATCCTGCTGGTGGGCATCTTGCGCTAAGTGATGAGGGCATTCTGTTTATTGCGACAGCTGGGGGTGAGCTTATCGCCATCTTCACTATAAAATGACCGTCTCATCAAAAAAAGATCAACGTTAGCTTTTTAATCTGAAGCAAGAAACGAATAACCTTCGGAAGTTAAAGGCGGCTAAAATTGATTTTAGCCGCCTTTTTTATGCGAATAACAGGGACATCCGTTCTATTTTGATATTTATTTATAACGGGTTGTGTTGGTTAATTCATCACTATAGAATGCGATCCAATATTAATAAAATTTTGTCGGGCAAATGATGAGAGATGTTACCACCTATTATCTGGAAATGAAATCAGCTTCATCGCTGAATGCCATAGGCGAATCTAACGGGCTGCAAATACACGAATGTGAAATTAAACAATTTCAGTTCAACAAGTTTCTGTATCAGCTTGTCGGAAAAGATTGGGAGTGGATCGACAAGCTCTCATGGCCGGATGAGCAATGGAAAGCCTATGCGGAGAACGACAATCTCAGAACCTGGATTGCCTATTACAAAGGCTCTCCCGCCGGCTACTACGAGCTTCAGCAGCAAAACGGCGGGGACGTGGAGATCGCCTATTTCGGGCTGGCCCCTAAATTTATCGGCCGGGGCTTTGGCGGATACCTTTTATCTCAAGCGATCAAATCGGCCTGGAAGATGAAGGGGACCCAGAGAGTGTGGGTGCATACCTGCACGCTAGACCATCCGGGTGCCCTGAAGAACTACAAGGCACGCGGCATGGAAGTTTATCGGGTTGAGACTGAATGAAAGTATCAGGGGAGACAAGATCACAGATTTCCGGCGCTCCATATCAAGCTTACAGAGGTGTGCGCGTTCAGGCGGGTATGCTATATCTGCTGTGATCCTGAGGAGTGCATGGAGGCAGCGACAATAGATAGGGTGGGGAGAGAGGCATTGCCCTCCTGTTACAGAATGGCCTGAGGCGTATTGCTGCAACTGAAAATTCCGGGAGGTGTCAATGGCAGGGCGTATTCTCATTGTTGGGGTCGGAAACGCCGGTTTGAAGATAGCCGACGGGCTCGCGAGATCCGGGAAAGTGGATGAATTGATTCTGGCTGATATCGCTCCGGAAGGCGGACCCGACATCGCCGGGATGCTGGATTCCTGTTACGACTGTGAAGTTAAATTTTCCGAGCTGGATGGCCTGCAGCAAAACAGGGTGGAGAAACTGCTTCGCAAAGACAAGCCGGATGTGGTCGTTCAGTCGGCCAGCCTGACAAGCCCCTGGGCCATGCACGGAAGAACGGATAAGATCGCAACGGCACTGTCGCAGGCCGGATTGGCCGTTCAACTGCCCGCCCAGCTGCCCATACTGACGACCGTCATGAAGGCGATTCGAGAGGTAGACTTCACGGGGCCCGTGGCCAACCTGTCCTTCCCCGATGTAAACAATGCCCTGCTTGACCGCTTCGGGCTGGCACCCACAATCGGATTGGGCAATGTGAGCATTTCACACCTCCGGGTGCGCGCAGCCGAGCGAAAGAAACGCAGCCTTGAGGGCAAATCGCCTGATTCATTCCCCTTGATCCGGCTGATCGGCCATCACAATCAAGTTTACAACGTCATGGAAGCCCGGCCCCCGGAAAACCCGGGCGAATCCGTGCGGGTCTATTTAGGGGAGGAGGGCCGGCGTGCCGATGAGCTGGCCTACCGGGGATACCCGACAACGCCGGGAATCGATTTCAACATCATTACCGCAGCAGCCGCATTGCCTGCCATATTAGCCTTGTTGCCCGGAGCCGAGCCGCTGCGTTTTTCCGTGCCGGCCCCCGGGGGATTGCCCGGCGGCTATCCGGTGGTCATCAGCGATGGAAGTGTTGAGCTCGATTTGCCCGACAATGTGGACCTGGAGGAGGCTGTCGATTTCCAACGGCAGTTTGCCCGCCACGATGGTGTTGAAGAAGTCACCGGAGACGGGACCGTTGTGTTTACGGAAAAAGCCAAACAGGCCGTTAAGAGCATCGACCCCCGCTTATGTGAACCGCTGATCTTCGGCAAATGGCTGCCCAGATGGCTGCTTTTGATGAGCTACATGAATTGGAAGGCGTAAAGAGTCAGACCTGCGGTCGATATCCGATAATCCGGGGAAATAGAGAAATAGAGCGGTCATCCACGTTTTATGAGTAACCTATTGGACATCCATGGAATAGCGAAGTGATAAAAGTAGAAATTACATTCCTCGTAGATAAGCCGATCGAGCATGTATTTGATCTGATAGGCGATATATCGGGTTATCAAAGGTGGGCACCCGATAAGAGCAATTTTTTTATAGAAAACAAAATAACGTCAGAAGGGCCAATCGGCCAGGGCACAACCTATCTGGACCGATTGCGATGGGGGGGCAAAGCTATCGGGAAGATTGTTGAATACCGGCCCCCTTCTGAAATAGCGTTTGAGCAGAAAACCTTATTTGGAATACCCGTATTTCAAGCTGAATTTAGATATGCGCTCAAGGCGCTTCGGAATTCAACAGAAGTCATCCATAGCGCCGAGGCGGTGCCTCACGTTTTTTTCAAGCTGTTTGAGCCGATTTTGTCACATATTGTTCGTACAGAAAGAGAACGGACGTGCCGGGCGATCAAAGGTTTCCTGGAGCAAAAGGAAAGGGTGGCCGGGCCGCTGTAAGCATCTGCCATTCGTATTTTAAGCCGGATAGCGTCATATAAAGGGGAAAATAGGCATTTCATGGAAGACGGGGCCGATTATTTTATTATTCCGATTCCTGACCCAGGCTTAACACCTCGCGCTTTACCCTGATTTAAAATCTTCGGAGACAAGCCGTTTCGCCAGATTATCGATATGCCGGTCATCCGTTCCGCAGCATCCCCCCAGAATCTTCATGCCCAGCTCACCTTGAAGGCCGGCCACCGATTTGCCGAAAACTTGCGGGTCTTCTTCAACCAGCTCTTCGCTGTCGTCGAGTTCTTCGGGATTCATATCGGCCGTATTGGCCAATAGCCCCACAACCCGTTTTCTAACATCGGCGGACGAATTGATATCGTGCATCATGGCGTTTTTAAAGATAGAGGCATGTGTGCAATTGGCCATAAAGGCCAGGGGTTTTGGATTGACTTCGGTATCGATTCTGGAAACGGCATCCTTCAGGGGGGTGCCGTCGAGCATCGTGCCCTCAGAGCGGAACACGAAACTCATAATGTACGGCTTCCCGGTGGCGGCAAGGGCTGTTGCCAGGCCGGTGGCCTCGCTGAGTGCGGGCAAAGTGGCGGCCAGCAGAAAGTCCACTCCCGCATCCGCCAGCCGCTGCGCCTGCCAGGAGTGAAACTCGTGGGCATCTTCTGATGTCAAAGCTTCTGCCTGGTTATAGGCGTCTCCGCGGCAGCTCAGCAGGCCGCATATGACGACTTTAGCGGCGTATTCGCCGTAGCTTTTTCGCAGGTCATCGAGAAAGCGGAAATTGTCGGCATTCACATCTTTTGCCTCATAACCCGCCTGTCGGATACGTTCGCGGCTGGCCCTCCAGGTCGGGGTGGACAGCAGCAGAGGCAGATTGTACTTGAAACCAATGTCAAGGTATTGCCGCAAGATTCCGGAAATTGCGTTACGCCGGTCCTTATCATAGATAAACGCCGAATTGACGATGTGGGGATCGAGCTCGAAATCACTATCGCGGCGCAGACGTTCAATAACGGCGCC
>JAFDCJ010000024.1 GCA_019312835.1 Deltaproteobacteria bacterium | reverse complement strand
CGAGCAACCCGGAAATCGCCGGACGGAAACTGGCCGATTGGATACTTTTGAACGGGCGAGCAGGCAGGCTGATAGAATTTTAAGTGAGCTCCATATTCAGTAACTTTATATCAATTCCGCTTTTACGATAGTCATTGACCATTGGAAAGGTGGGAGCGGCTTCCAGCCCCGATTAGCAGGGGCCTTCAATCCAAACCTGTCGCGGCTGGAAGCCGCTCCCACAATTATGCATTCATATGGGAAACCCACATCATTAAATCCCTGCAGTTGGATTTTGACATAAATTGCAGTATAGTATGCCCGGAAATTCCCAAAAATCCCTCTCCCCCTTATTAAAGGGTACCAAGGGGAAGGTTTGCAGGAGGATCAATGGACATCAACTTCGTTTACATGACGGCCGGCAGCAAGGAAGAAGCAAGAAAAATCGGCAAGGAATTAGTCATGGCCAGGCTGGCGGCATGTGTTAACATCCTGGACCATATGAACTCGTTTTATTGGTGGGACGGCGAAATTCAGGACGACACCGAAGTGGTCATGATTGCCAAAACGACCGCAGCCCGGCTGCCGGATCTGGTTGAAAAAGTCAAATCGTTGCACAGCTATGACTGCCCGTGTGTGGTCAGCCTGCCCGTGGCGGGCGGCCATCAGCCTTTCCTGGATTGGGTTGCCGGGGAAGTGAAATAAGCTCGAGGCTGGAAAGCCAGGAAGCTTGGAAGCCTGAAGGTCAGAAGGCTTTTCAGATCAACGGCATCCTGGCTTTCAAGCTTCCCAGCCTCGAGCTTGATCAATAGATGGAAAATAATTCTGATAGCCAAGAGCTATTGTTCGGGATTGTCACTGAACTTCACTTTGATAAACCGCGGCCGGTAGAGCCGGGCATCGGAAACCATGGTTTCAAAATCAGTTGAATTGGCGATATAGCTGATAATCAATTCATCGGAGGCCGCCGAAATATCCGGATGACCCTTGGCGGCATAGCAAATGATATTGGGTCCCCGGCGCGCCTCCGGACACCGGTATAAAGAGACCGGATCGCCCCAGGGCCCCCAGGGATTGAGAGCAAACCTGGCAGCGACATTATCGAGGCGCTCGCTGTCGCTATAGACGACGATATACCTGTCTAAAGCCGCAAGATAAGATACCGAGTACTCATTGGCCACCCCTGGAAAAAGACGTTGCGCTTTTCTGAATTCGGGGGACCACTTCCCGCCGGTGTAAAACTGCCACTGATCAAAATCTGCCAAAGCGCTGGCGGGCGCCCGGGCCAGGATCATATGCTTACGGTGAAAGCCATCGATGACATCCTCGGTGGTGCCGTAAATATAAATCCACCGGCCCTGCTTCAAAACCCAGGACCCGAATAAGGTCACAGCGGCGGAAAAACTGCCCCACGGTATCCTTTGCTGGTGTATGTTCCAATTTTGCGGCGAATCCAAGTAGTTGTCCACCTGCCCGAGCCATGTTCCCATAATTCTGAATCCTGCCGCAGGCGGTTTCGCGGTGCGCTCGATTTGAACCATAAAAAGATACAGCTGTCCCTGAAGGATGGTGCCATGATAGATCCACAGCCAGCCGCGACCGTCGGCCGGCCGCATAAAGGCGCCGGTGTCGCCGTCGGGTGTCCGGCCGGCATAAAATTCGATCGCGCCTTCGTGGGGGACGCGTCCGCTTTGAATCGCGATGGTGTTGTTGAAGATATCGGCGTTGACATGGGCATTGTCGTGGACGTCGCCCCACCAGGTATCTCCAAACAACCACAGGATCGTGTTCTCCGCCAGGGGCACCGTGTAGGCGCCATCGGCCCCTGTCCAGCCCCTTTGCCGCTCGAACAGGGCGTCATAGGCGGGAAGCCGTTCAACCCGAACGGCAGGCTGAGATGCACAGGCGGAAGCGAGAAGGAGTACAGCCAGGCATAAATATTTTGTCAGGTGCCTCTTACCCTGCATGAAAGAAATATCCATTAACCGTATTATAGCACAGCGCAGAGCGCTGATAATTCGGCAATGTCCTGACGCTATGCGCTGTGCGCTTTGCTGACTGAATCAGCCCTCAAGGCCGATTGAACCGTCATACATCGTAACGCCGCGAGGAACCTTTTCGAGCGAAAATCCAATCGGTTTCGTAAACAACGGGTCATCGATCACGCCCCGCAGGAACTCGTCCCGGAACGTCGGATGGGCGATGCTGGCTACCGCCAGGGCCTTTTCGCCGGAGGTCAGTTCGCGCAAATCGGCAATGCCGTATTCGGTGACAATCACAACCCCATCATACGCACTGGCCGTGAGGCTGATGCCCGGCGGATGCAGCTTGGTGATTTTGGATTCACCTTTGTCGGTGACGCTTTTCATGGCGATAATCGGTGTGCCGTAAACCCGGTCATTTAGGGCCCGGATAAAATCCGGCTGCCCCCCAACACCACTGTAATAGCGCCTGGGATCGATGAAATCGGCCCAGACGTTGCCCAGCATATCCACCCCGATAGCGGTGTTCACTGAAACAAAGGGGCTGTTTTGGCGGACCGTTTCAGCAGAATTGGTATACGCCGACGGCCGCATCTGGACCCCGGTTCGCATGTGAACGAAGTTATACAGCTCTCGCGAACCCATAATCAGGCTCGTGGTGCTGTAACCCAGGTTGACCTTCTTTTTACGATTGGTGACAATCCCTTCTTTCTCCAACAGCATCAGGCCGTCCCCATAAAGCTCGGTTTGAATCCCAAGGTCCCGGTAACTGCCGTCTTTAATGGTGCCGATGACGGCATCCGGAATCTTACCAATGCCGACCTGGAGGGTGATGCCGTCGGAAACGAAATGGTCGGTGATCAACTCTCCGATTCTTTTTTCTTCCGGTGAGAGGTTGTCAAAATCCGGTTTTGAAAAATCATAAACCGGTTTGACACCCGCCTCGATGAGATAGTCGATGGACTGGGCATCAACGACGCTTTGCCCCTGGGTAAACGGCATGCTGGGGTCCAGCTCGGCAATAACGACGTCGGCGTGGTCGATGGCGGTGTGAAGGGCTTCGACCGAAAGCCCCAGGCTGTATTCGCCGGTGATGTCATTTTGGCGAACCTTTAACAAAGCCACGTCCGGCTCGAACGCCCGCCCCTTGCCGATTAAACTGGCCAGATTTGCCAGGGTGCAGGGCAGGTAGTAAGCCCGGCCCTCATTGGCGGCCTTGCGAACATCGCCACCTGAAAATGTTGAGTAAGCCATCACCCGGTCCTGCAACCCGGCTTCCACATAAGGCACCGGCCCCTGCAATAGCAGATGCACCATTCTTAGAAAGGGCAGGTGCGGCCGGCGGGCTTTTATGGCCGCCGTCAATGCCTGCAGAGAAGCGGTCGGCGTGGCGGCATTGGAACCCACATAACAGGTGATCTCATCGCTGGTTTTGAATTTTTCGGCCATGACATCAGCGATTTGATCAGGGGTGATTTTCTTGGGTTGGAAATCCATGGGCGCCCCTCGTATGTTCCAATTGCTTCAAAAATTGGAAGTTAATAGTTATTGGTTATTTGGTTAACGCTTTAACCGCCAATGCCGGGCAAAAGATAGGGCCGTTGCACGGCATCCGGTCCTGTATTATCTTTCCAAAAGCTATCTCAAAAATAGGATTTTGGTTCAATTTCGAGGCGCAGCCGGGTTTAAAACCGCAGGCATACTCACGTATTTCGAGGATTTTAAACGAGGCACCAACAAAGAAATTGGGCCAAAAGACATTTTT
>JAFDCJ010000023.1 GCA_019312835.1 Deltaproteobacteria bacterium | reverse complement strand
TTTTGCATCCCATCAACCGGGCCATGAAGGAAGCCGGCAATCATGTTATCAGCATCATCGGCGCTCGCAGCAAGGATCTGCTCATCATGGAAGATCACATGAAGGCCGCCAGCCATGAGCTGCGCGTGTGCACGGACGACGGCTCTTACGGCCACCATGGATTTGTAACCGACGTACTCAAGGAGGTCCTTGATGGCGGCGGCATCGACCAGGTGGTTGCCATCGGGCCGGTGCCGATGATGAAATTTGTGTCGTTGATCACCAAAGAATACAATGTGCCAACGCTGGTCAGCCTCAACCCCATCATGGTGGACGGAACCGGCATGTGCGGGGGCTGCCGCGTGACCGTCGGCGGACAGACAAAATTTGCCTGCGTGGACGGTCCGGAGTTTGACGGACACCAGGTAGACTACGACGAGTTGATGCTGCGGCTGCAGGCTTACTGTGAAGATGAGCAACAATGCTACAATGAGTTCTGCACCATGCAGGCATCCTATTAGAAGCCATCTCAAAAATGCATCTTACGCCCAATGGCTGCGTTGCGACTCGGTTTAAAATGCTCACGTACTAACGTGCACGCTGCGCTTTTAAGCCTCGTCGACGCCTTGCCATTGAACGTAAGCTACTATTTTTGAGATAGCTTCTAAAGGCTAATAATAATTGAGCGGTAAGTATTTTCAGATTATCGGGGGTAGTGTTATGGCGGAAGAAAACAAGAAAAAAGCGAAAAAGGAAAAGATTGCCAGAGTACCGATGCCCGAACAGGAACCTGCCGTCAGGGCCCGCAATTTCCTGGAAGTTCCCACCGGTTATACGCCGGAGATGGCCCAGCGGGAAGCCGCCAGGTGCCTGCAGTGTAAAAAGCCGGCCTGCGTTGCCGGCTGTCCGGTTGAAATTGACATTCCGGGGTTTATCAAGCTGATAAAGGAGGGGGATTTCACCAAATCCATCCGGCACATCTGGCAGAAAAACAGCCTGCCGGCTGTTTGCGGGCGGGTATGTCCCCAGGAGATCCAATGTGAGGGCCTTTGCATCGTCGGCAAAAAGGATGACCCGGTGGCCATCGGCAATCTGGAACGGTTTGCGGCCGATTGGGAAAGGGAGAACGGTACCGGTGAGCTGCCGCCCAAGGCTGAGCCGTCGGGAAAGAAAGTTGCCGTGGTGGGCTCCGGACCCTCCGGTTTAACCGTTGCCGGTGATTTGATCGTCAAAGGTCATGACGTGACCGTCATGGAGGCTTTTCATAAATCCGGCGGGGTGCTGGTCTACGGGATCCCCGAGTTCCGGCTTCCCAAAGCCATCGTGGCCCAGGAAGTCAATTTTTTAGAGCGCCTGGGGGTCAAGGTGGAGTGCAATGCGGTTGTGGGCCGCACCGTCAGCCTGGACGAGCTCTTCGAGGAAGGCTATGACGCCATCTACCTCGGGGTCGGCGCCGGTTTGCCGCGCTTTATGAACATACCGGGAGAAAACCTGATCGGCATCCTTTCCGCCAACGAGTATCTGACCCGTGCCAATTTAATGAAAGCTTACCTGTATCCCAAGGTGGATACACCGATCCCGCGGGCCAAAAATGTGGTTGTTCTGGGGGCCGGCAATGTGGCCATGGACTCGGCCCGCACCGCCATGCGCCTGGGAGCAGAAAAGGTTCGCATCGTCTACCGCCGATCGCGCCAGGAGATGCCGGCGCGGACGGCAGAAATCCACCATGCCGAGGAAGAAGGCATTGAATTCTTCCTGCTCACCAACCCCACCAGGTATCAGGGCGATGAAAAGGGGCGGTTGACCGGCATGGAATGCCTCAAAATGGAGCTGGGCGAGCCCGATGATTCGGGGCGCCGGCGGCCGGTTCCAATCCCAGGCTCGGAGTTCGAGCTGGAATGTGACCTGTGCGTGGTTGCCGTGGGCTCCGGGGCCAACCCGTTGCTGACGGAATCCACCCCGGATTTGAAGCTCAACAAATGGGGTTATATCGAAGCCGACGAGGCCACCGGCAAGACCTATAAAAAAGGGGTCTGGGCCGGCGGCGACATTGTCACGGGAGCTGCCACCGTGATTTTAGCCATGGGCGCCGGGCGCAAGGCCGCCGATTCGATACACGAGTACCTGTTGCGCGGATGGTAAAACCAGCTTGAAGCTCAAAGCCGAAAGCTCAAAGTAGAAGGCCGCAGACTCACGGCTCAGAGGATAGGAGCCTGGATTTAGAAAAAGCCGGGTGGGCAGGTTCATGCCCAGCCGGCTTTTTAGTTGCAGGGCAGCGACGTGGTCCCCAAGCATTTGCTCGTGATTGCCTTCATCTCAAGCTCGGGGGTCTGCGCTCGTAACCTTTTCGATTTATGGTATTTTTGAAAACGAATGCACCCACGATCGATGGATAAGAGGGTCGATTTTTATTGACTTGGGCTATTTTTTGTCCTTTATTCACCAGAGCTTGAGCCAAGAGACGACCCCCGCTTTGCGGGGGGGCGTTGACTCTGGGAGCACCCTTATGCCGGAACAAATAAGCTTCAGGCGCAATATGGGCTTGTTTATGGCGGTGATGATCGGCATCGGCGCCACCATGGGGCCGGGGATCTTTGCCCTGCCCGGTGAGCTGGCGCATATGATCGGTCCGCTTGGCGTTCTCGTCTATCTGGCGATGGGCTTTTTAACCCTGTTCACCGCTTTGAATTACAGCGAACTCAGTGCCGCCATACCGTTGGCCGGGGGCGGCTATTCCTTCACCCACCGAACCCTCAACCGCCCCGTGGCGTTTTTTACCGGCTGGTTCTTCTGGATCGGCAATACGCTGGCCTGCTCGATGTACGCGCTCATCTTTGCCCTGACGATCCGGGCCTACTTCATACCCGACGCCAGCATTGCCCTGCTCACCCTGATCACCACCGTTGTCTTCACGATCGTCAACTTCATGGGCATGAAGGAAGCCATTATCGTTATCACCGTCATGAACCTGGTGGAATTGGCCGTTCTGGTCGGCGTTGCGGGCCTTGGCTTCACTGATATTGAGCCCATCAACCTTGAGCCTTTGGCGCCAATGGGATGGGGCCCTTTCATTCCGGCAATGGCCCTGATCTATATCTCCTATGTCGGGTTCGAACTTATTTCAAATGCGGCCGAAGAGATCATTCAGCCGGGTAAAAATATTCCGCGGGCCATTTTGATCACGTTGGGCATCAGCACGGCCATCTACGTTTTCGTGGTCGGCGTCATGATGGGCACCGTTAATTATACCGAGCTTGCCGGAAGCGACATTCCGTTCATTTTTATGGCCGAGCGGCTTTTCGGCGCCTGGGGACGGTGGGCCGGCGTCATCGCAACGATTATGGCAAGCCTTTCCGCGTTTAGCGTGACACTGGGTGCCAGCGCCCGTATTTTATACGCTCTGGGACGCGATAGACATTTTCCCTTCTTTTTCTCCAAACTGCATCCAAGATTTCAAACACCTCATATAGCCCTTTTTATCTGTGCCGTGATCGTGATAATCTTCGGCTCCTCGGGCATCGTGAAATTTGTGGCTTCTTTAAGTGATTTCGGGTATCTGATGGGACTCGGGATCATCAATTATGCGGTGATACCGCTGCACAAAAAAATGCCGAATTTGAGACGCCCCTTTCAAACCATGTTTTTCCCCTGGATACCGATCCTGGGGGTGATCACGACCTGGATGTTCGTCCCGGCACTGGAATTGAGAAGTTTCGTTCTGGGCGGGGTCCTGACGTTGGTTGGCAGCGCCATCTATCTTTTCAGTTCCGATAACCGCGCTGAAGTCTTCAAACTGGTAAAATTTTATGTAAAATCCTTTAAATTGTTTATTATACGATTAAGGAGAATGCGTATGCGAATACTTATCATAAGCGGCCAAAAACAGGGTCAAAACATCGCTGATCGGCTCCTTGCCAAAGATGAGTATCAGATGATGTTTCGCTCGGCGGAACATCAGGTAACCTTCATTGAAGAAAGCGAGGCGCTTTGCAAGGAGCTCGAGCAGCGCTACAATGTTCCGATCTACCAGGGGGACGGCACCAAGAAAGAATTGCTGCTGCAGGTCGGCCTCGACAATATCGATGTGGTCATCGCGGCCTTTGAAGATGAAGGCCGCAATGTCATTGCGGCGCTGCAGGCCCGACAGCTGGAACTTGAAAAAGTGGTTGCAATTGTCCAGAATCACGAATACACGCAGCTGCTGGAGAAAAATGACGTCGTGGTGGTAAACGCCCCCTGGGCGACGGCGGCGATGGTCGAAAATATTATCGACAACCCCGTATTGGCGCAGCTGTTCGAATTCGGGATCGGCGCCGCCAGTCTTCTGGAAGTCAGCGTGCCCGAAAATGCGAATGTGAACGGGCGTCTCATCAAAGATATTGACATACCCCGGGGGTGCCTGATCGCCGCGATCATCCGGGACAACCAGTTTGTGGTTCCGCGCGGCAATACAGATATCGAGGTTGATGATCGCGTGATCTTCATCGGACCGGCCTCCGCCATCAAACAGGCTTTCGAACTATTTATGCTCAAGAAATAATAACGTAAGGCACGGTGCTGATTTTTTTGCGTTTCGGATGTTCGCCGTCTATCAAATTCATAGAAACGCGGAAAAGCAACACGGTTTCGTTACCCCTTCTCTGACAGCGTAACCACACAACCCGGTCCATGATGCCTGCCTGACCTGTGATTACATTATAAAAAAAACCTTGACTTTAGAGTTAAGATGCTTAACACTAAATCTATGTCCCCAAGCAAAAGGGAAGTTTCGAAGCAATTATTCCGCCTGATTAACAAGATCATATTCCTGGAAAAGAAAAACATTTTTGAATATGAGGGTGTCAAGCTGTTTCCGTCCGAGATACATGTGCTGCTTGCAATTGAAGACAAACAGTCCACCAGCGCAACGCAATTGGCCAACAAACTTGGCATTTCAAAAAGCGCCGTGTCACAGACAATTTCGCGACTTGAAAAAAAGGGGGTGATCATCAAGGACAAAGACGCGTATAACAAAAATGAGTTGATCCTGTCGCTGACTTCCTTTGGTGAAAAGGCGTTCGGTCAGTATAGGAAGAAGCAGGCCACAAACCGGGCGCTTTTCAATCGGTATTTAAATGCGCTTTCCGAACATGACCGGGAAGTGATCAATCATTTTCTCCAGGAAGTTAAAGGCATGCTGGATCAGCTGAGGTAGTTTTTTTTGGCTTTAGTGTTAAGCATCTTAATACTAATTCAAAATTACTTATTTGGGAAGTCGGGGATTTTCTTATTATGCCCGCTCAAAGCCTGAGTCCATAAAGGTGGTTGACATCCAGGACATCCCGTATTGCTGACGAATGAGTTCTGGATTCCCGCTTGCGGGTCTGTGCCGCTATTGTCAGAAACGCGGATAGTGCTCTTTTGTCATGCCGGTCCCGGATCAGGTCCGGGATGACGGATCCGGCATCCAGTTGAAGAAAGTGGTAAACAGCTCTGGATTCCGGATCAAGTCCGGAATGACTTACAGAGACTGGGCGCTTTTTGAATTATATCAAACCCTTCTTTGCACGAATAACGAGGTTTGATTGAAAAAGCGAATCGATCTTTACAACAGTGCAACGGAGAAATTTTAACCTGCAAACGAACGCGGAGAGATATTATGAGCAACAAACTAATGCTCGGATTATGGCGCCATGTATTGCATGTGCCGCCGTTTATCTGGCAGAAACAGATTGAAAAAGGGAAAAAACGATTTGAAAAATCGTATGGGAAAATGCCGCAAGATTTCAGAAACGTCCATCATTTCGTTGTCAGGGAGCTTCCCCGTGTCGGGCAACCGTTACGCGAGGATCTGATCTCCGGCCAACTTGGGCTTGGCAGCGGCCGGGTTCGATCGGCGCTGGATTATCTCGAACAGCGCATGACCTATCTATACCGAAACAAAGCGGGCGAGGTCATCTGGGCGTATCCGGTTACGGTGGAGAAAACACCGCACAGGATTGCCTTCAATACCGGAGAAGAATTGTATGCGGCCTGAGCGGCAGATGCGTTTGCAGCTCCCTTCGTGCAAGGGAAACTACGCAATGAAGCCGTCACCGTCCGGGTCGAAACCGAATGCGCCCACTGCTCGAAAACCATGGAGATGGAGATCGACAGTCATCTGCTCGTCAAGCCGTATGACAAAAAATGCGAGCCCGTCATTTTTGTACCGGATATCGATCTGTTAAATCTCGAAGAAGACAGTATCATCGATTCATTCTGAACGGAGTGTGTGTTCTTCTGGTCAGAAGAACATGCCCGGGCCCACCGCAAAAATACCCATCGGATTCGTGGGGCCTACATGCGCGTGAGCCAGATGGTCGAGGTGACCCGCATTATTCAAAGCGCCATATTCGGATTTGATCCGAACTAGGCGGTTATCAAATACTTATGGCGGTTGTCAGAATGACGTTCCGAACTGCGATACGGCGGCGGCAGAAAGAAATCCCCCTGACCCCCTTTACAAAGGGGGAACGTAAACCCGCATGAAGTTGCCTTAACTTGGACATCACTGCCATCATGTCGGTTGGTGCAAGTTGTTCCCCCCTTTGGAAAAGGGGGGCTGGGGGGGATTTATATTCCGCCTGAAACGGAGCAGATATTTGACAACAGCAACAAGTGAAAACCCAGCAGATATCATACAGGAGAAGGAAGGGAAAAATGCCGCAAACGGAAGTCAAAATCAAGATCAGAAGTTACCACGCCGACAATCAAAATCATGTCAACAATGCCCGGTATCTGGAGTTTTTTGAAGAAGGCTCATGGGATTACCTGGAGAAAAATCCGGGTGTCGGCGAGTTGATGCAATCCCTGGCGAAAAAAGGCATTATTCATGTGGTGGTAAACATTAACTGCAACTATCGCAATGCCGCTGTGGCCGGTGATGTGCTGCGGATCGAGACCGAGCCTGGCCGTTCAACGAACAGAAGCTTCACCTGGCTAAAAAGGGTTTTCAACGACAATTCGGGCATACGGATTGTGGACGCCGAAATCACCTGTGTGTTCATAGATACCGTCTCGGGAGAGGTGGTTCCCATCAGTGAGGACATTAAATCTGGGTGGCCTGAACTTTCGGAAAAAGGGGTCTGAGCAAACAGGAAGTTGCTTACGGAATTTTTCAAATCCTTTTTTCAAGTAATTCGCTTGAGCATTATGCGAATTTTTTACGGATACTATAGGCGATATCAAAAATTCGCGCTAATTTTGCATATGTTGGAGAAATCGGCAATTTTGAAAACAAAATTTTATTACAGATACAGTGGGTGATGTCTGTATATTAAAGCTAATCAGCAAAACCACAATATATGGTATTAAATTAGAAAGATTCTTTTCTAAAGTTTGGCCAATTCTTTCTTATATTTTTCCACCCAACCATCAGCACCGCATTTTTTGAAGATTTCTATTGCCTGATTTAAGTATTTTTTAGCTTTCAAGTTTTATTTTTTCGCAAGAAGAGTTCAGCGTAAGTTACATAGTCCCTACCCAAGTACCATGTCTGTCCATTCTGTTGATCGGCAGCAATGGCCTTTTGCACCCAATTTTCTGTTTTTAGATTATCATGGTTATACACAGTTAAAAGTATTTGACTGATTCCTAAAGCCATTTGCCCTTCAAGTGCTTTAATTTTATTTTCTTTTTCATATTTGTACAGTAATTCAATATTAATATCCTTTTTGTATTGCATAGCTTTGCTGTAGGCTAAAGAGATCTTATTCAGATATACCGAAGAGATCCATGCACCACGATTTTCCATTGTTGTAATGGCTTCCATAAAGTAATCCTGTGACGTGGAGTAGCTCCCTTTTTCTAAATAAATCAAGCCCAAGTAACGACTGGCCAGGAAGCCGGACGCATAGTCTATCTTTTTGCAATACTTTTCGCCATTTAAGAGGTGCCGTTCCGCTTCATTTAAATAGCCTTTTAAAAAACAGGAAATCCCATGATGCACGTAAGCTTCGGCCTTTGACATAGCATCGCCACTTTCTTCAGCAATAGCTAAACCTTCAAGACTGATTTGATGGCCCAGTTCGGCATTCCCCTGAGTATTGTAAACGGTATTGGCTATACAGCTTTTCATTATCGATATGCTCCAGAGAAGATTGGCCGCTTTGCTGATTTCAATAGCTTTATTTAAATGATAAAGCGCTTTTTCAAATTCACAGTATTCGGCAAGTGCATGTCCAAGCCAATGGTTTGCAATCCACAATGATGCTCGGTCGTTTAATTCCTTTGCAATCTCTAACGCTTCTTCAAGGTATTGGATTCCTCTTGGATAATTTCCCTCAACACCGAATATATAAGTTCCAATAATAGCTTTTATCTGTGAAATTTTTTGTTTGTAACTTTGCTTTAATGCCAAATCAACTATCGGTGAGACAGTCTCGTAGGCCTTTGCAAAATAATACATCTGATTATAATAGAGCCCAAGCGTTACACGAGCATCGATTAACTGTTTCTCGACCTTTTC
>JAFDCJ010000022.1 GCA_019312835.1 Deltaproteobacteria bacterium | reverse complement strand
GGATTAGGACCCCGGATACGGTTGAGGGGGATCACATTTACGTGTATTATCCCCTGACGGTGGATCCGGCCCGGCGGGACGATTTGCGGCATCACCTGCTGCGAAACGGCTTTGATACCAAGACCACCGATATGTCCGACTGCTCGGCCCTCGCACCCTTCCGGGAGGCCGGTGACTCCGGCAGCCAAAAGGGCCCGGTTAACGAGGCATCTATTCTGGAGATTTGCGTCTACCCGGTGATAGCACCGGGAAAAATGCGCCGGCTGGCCGCCGCCATTCGCTCCTGGTCTGCCTCGGCCTAAATAGGGCCATTTTAAGACGCACCAGGGGTTTTGCTACCAGCTTATTGAAACGTCTCGAAAATACCATGCCTGCCAAATCATTGTGGGAAAAAGAATCTCTTTTGGTCATTGTCCTGATCGGCATTTGCCTGCTGCTGTATTTTTTCCGCCTGGGCGACATGCCGCTGGGCGACATCGATGAAGCCATGCACGCGGTGACCTCAAAGGAGATGGTGCGAAACGGGGACTGGATAACGCCCCGATACAACGGTGAAAATTTTTACGATAAACCGCCGCTCTATAACTGGCTGGCCGCCTTTGCCTTTATGGGTCTGGGATTTAACGAGCGGGCAGCCCGCCTGCCGGCGGCGCTGCTGGGGTTGGGATGTGTTTTGCTGACGTACTGGCTGGCAAGGAACATGTTTGGCCCGCCGGCAGCTTTTCCAAGCGCACTGGTGCTGGCTACCGGGGTGGAGCACATTATTCTGTCCCGGGCTGTTGTCCACGATATCAGTCTGGCATTCTGCGTTACCCTTGCAATGACCCTTTTTTTTAGCGGATATAAAAATGAACGGCATCGCAAGCCGGCCTTTTTGGTCGGATACGCCGCGCTGGGCCTGGCCGTTGTTGCCAAAGGGCCGGTGGGGGCCGCGCTGCCGATGATGGCCATCGGCCTGTTTCTGATCTATAAAAGGCAGCTGCGGTTTCTATCAGAGATGCAGATCGGATGGGGCCTTTTGATTTTTTTAGCGGTGGCGGCGCCCTGGTATATCCTCATCAGTTTAAAAAATCCTGACTATCTGGAATATTTCGTTCTGAAGCAGAATATCGGCAGCTTTCTTTCCCAGCAATCGCGCCACCCCAAGCCATTTTATTACTATATCCCTGTTCTGATGGGGGGATTTTTCCCCTGGAGCCTGTTTTTGCCGCTGGCCCTGTGGCGCGCTGTGCGTGCCAAAGCCGCCCTGAATGGCGACGGTCTGGTCTTTGTGCTGATCTGGTTCGGGGTAATTTTCGTCTTTTTTTCCGCGGCCACCTCCAAACTCGGAACCTACATTCTGCCGCTGTTTCCGGCTGCATCCCTGCTGGTGGGCGCGCTTTGGTATGACCTTCTGCATGCGCCCGATGCCGGGCTGCGCAAGGGGGTCTTGATCTCTTATCTCCCGTTTGCAGCCGTTATGCCCTTTGGGCTGGTTTATCTGCTGCTGTTTCCTCCCGGCGAATTGACAGCCGATACGGGAATAGCCATGTCGCTGGTGTATTTCCTATCTGCATGGGTGGCAGGGTGGGTCATTCTATCAGCCGGCCTGGTCATCAAAAAGAAATACAAAGCGTTTATCGGCGCATTAACCGCCATGGTAGCTACCTTATTTGTGCTGGTGTTGATTTATATCGTCCCGCTGCTGGGTCCACTGGTATCATGCAAACAATTGGCCTTAAAACTGGACAACCTGATGCCGCCCGGCGAGAGCATCCGGTTTTACCACAGAGCCAGGGCCTCCTTTTTATTCTACACCAACCGGACCGGTGAGGTGTTGCAAAATCCGCAGCAATTGAAGGGATATATGGACAGCCGAAAAACTGTATACTGTGTGTTTAAAGAAGATGACTGGCAGGATGTTGGAGATCTGCATGGCACCATGCAGGTTGTCGCCCGAGTCGCCGATAAGCTTATTGTCTCCAACAAATTGGAATGAAGAATGGCGATTGTCGAATGCCGAATGGAGGAATTTTTCAAATGACGAATGACTAATGACCAATGAATAATGAAGGGAGTCTATCTTTCTTATTTATGACCAGTATGATTTATAATTAAACTTTTGAACAGATGATAGGATTGTAACAAATATAAATAGAATTGAGCGAAGCGATATCCACAATTATTCAATAGTCATTATTCAATAGTCATTCCAATTACCTTGACCATGAACAATCGAGAAGCTATATTTTCAATTTACTATGAGTGATCCCGAAGTCAACGAACCGCTTGAAAACTTCATTGATGTCCCCGACGGCAAGATCCACTACCTGGATTGGGGCGGGGCCGGGCGGCAGGCCCACCTGCTGCACGCCAATGGATTTTGCGCCGGAACCTATTCCCCTTTCGTCAAACATCTGACCGGTGAGCTGCATGTAGTGGCCAGCGATATTCGCGGTCACGGTGCCTCGCAGCTTCCCAGCAGCCAGCGGATTCGCCATTGGAATATCTTTGCCGAGGATTTGAAAGCCCTCGTTGAAAAGGCCATGTCGCCGCCGATCATCGGCATGGGGCATTCCCTGGGGGCGGTGACCACTTATATTGCCGCTGCCAAATATCCCCGGCTCTTTGCGGGCCTGATTTTGATCGACCCGACCATACTGCCCCGCCGGATACTATGGTCCATGGCGGTTGTGCGAATGTTGGGCCTGGCAAGGGTGATTCCATTGGCCAAGACGGCACGGCGCCGCAAAAAAACCTTCCAGAGTAAAAAGGAGGCCTTGAAACGGTTTGCCTCCGGCCGGGGCATCTTCAAATACTGGTCAAAGGATTTTGTGGAAGCTTATCTGGAGTGCGGACTGCTCGAAAAAGATCCGGAAACGGCCGTTCTCAAATGCGACCCGGAGCATGAAGCCCAAATTTTTGAATCCGTTCCCCTCGATGTGTGGACCTACGCACCCAACATCACCTGCCCGGTGCTGGCGATCCGCGGAGCCTACTCGGGTGCTTTTACGGCGGATGCGGCCGAGCGCCTCGGGCGGCTGATTCCTGATTTTGAACTGGTTACCATCCCCGAAGCCGGTCATTTCGTTCCCATGGGAAAGCCGATAGAGTGCGCCCAAGTAATAAAAAAGTTTATTCAACGAATAAATCTACACTAAAAGCTAAAAGCTGGAATTTAGAAGCTCGAAGCAGGGTCGGCCACTGTGCCGACCTCTGACGGCAGCCACGGTGGGCTGCCCTACTGTTCTTCTGAAAATCCAGGATTAAGCTTTCAGCTTTGAGCTATGCGATTTATTCAAGCTTCAGGATAAACCAACCTGCCGGGAAAGCTGCTTGACTTGGCAATCAAAAGCCTTTATGGGTTAGGGCGATCTGACTGCGGATTGCTAAATTCGGCCTGCGACGAACTCAGCCGAGTCGATTTCGGGTTGTTTGAAATGAAAAATTCCTGTTTTCTCTTCCCATGCAAAGAGGGTCTTTCCACGATACAGGCGTTAAGCAATGAAAAAAAATAAAAAAGTGGCGTTGTCCAAAAAGCCGTTTCTGGTGTTAAGCCGCAGAGCCATTGCCGGCTGGTTGGCTGTCATCTTTTTACTATGCGCCTGGATGTTTGTTGTCGGCATTTTGGTGGGGAGGGGTACGGCCCCGGTCAAATTTGACATCGACAATCTCCAGGCCCAGCTGGCGGATTCCGAAAAGCATCTCGATCAGAAGCAAAAAGGACAGGCTCCGGGCGAATCAGACGCGGTCAGAGACAAAACCGACTTTGATTTTTACGAGGCCCTTCCGGAAGACCGCGAAGACACCCGGATTGACAAAGAAAAATCGTCTCCGCCTCCCGGCGAAAAAGTTGCACCGTCAGATACGCCCGAACCGCCGCCAGCCAGCGGTGATCAGGCAACCCTGAAAGGTAAAGCCCCGGAAGAGGCCGATCCAAAAACCGGCTTCAAAAATAAGAAGCCGGCCAAACAGCCGGTTGCGGCCAAGAGCAAGACCACACCAACCGGAAAAGTATACACCGTTCAGGTGGCAGCCGTGAAAGTTGCCACAGACGCCGACCGGTTGGTGGCGCAGCTCAAGAAAAAAGGATTCTCCGCCTACCGGGTGATCGGCAAAGTTCAAGGTCAGGGTCTCTGGTTTCGGGTGAGGGTTGGGAAATACAACAACATGGCTGAGGCCAAATCGATGAAGGAGAAACTCACAAAAACAGGTATGAAGCCGATAATCGTTGAGCAATAATTCAACAAAGGTATAAGGTGAAAACTATCGGCGTAAGGCACAGGGCGAACGGTGCAAGGCCATTGAAGTTTTACCCAGAATCCCGAACCCTGCGCCTTGGGCCTTACGCCGTGAGCCGGAAACAAATTGGCACTGAATTCAATATTGGTGCAACCACTACTAATAAAGAAAAAAAAGGAAACGAACCCAGTGAAAATCACCAAAGACGAAGTTCTGTATGTGGCCGATCTAGCCAGGCTCGACCTGGATGAGGCCTCGATAGACAAGTTTGCCGGGCAGATCGCCACCATATTGGATTATGTCGATAAGCTCAATGAGGTGGACACCGCGGGTGTCCGGCCGACCTCCCATGCGATTTCACTAACCAATGCGTTTCGCGAAGACGAGCACGAACAGCATCTGGAGCGGGACAAGGCTTTGGCCAATGCGCCTCAAAAAGAAGAAGGGAATTTTGTGGTCCCCAAAATAATAGAGGGATAGGGTTCAAAGGTTCGGCGTTCTGGGTTCATAGGTTCAGGGTTCTGGGTTCAAGGGTTCAGGGTTCAAAGGTTCAGGGTTCAAGGGTTCAGAGTTAAAAGTTTCAGGGTTTTTTCAGAACGGGACCATTGATTGGCAGACGCAAAGGAAATTGCATGAAAATAGAGCGTTTTGAAGACATTGAGGCCTGGCAATTGGCCCGGGAGCTAACCCGTAAGGTTTATACCCTGACAAAAAAGCCCAAGTTTGCTCAAGATTTTGGCTTAAAAAGACAAATCCAGGAAGCAGCAGGTTCATCAATGCACAACATTGCCGAGGGATTTGATTCGGAAACAAATCCAGAGTTCATTCGCTTTCTTAGATATGCCAGGCGATCTTGTACTGAAGTACAGAGTGAGCTTTATGTAGCGTCGGATCAGCAATACATAACCGATGCAAAGTTCCAGGATGTGTACGATCATGCTGGTCGCACCCGCGCGGCGATCCGAGGATTTATTAACTACTTGATATCCTACGAGAGGGACCAACGAAAAAATTAACCCTGAACTTCTTAACCCTGAACGCTGAACCTTGGACCCTGAACCCTGAACCTGTGAGCGTTCTTTTGTATTTAATTCAACCAAAACACACCCAAGGTACTAACATATGAAATTGCACGAACTTACGATTGAAGAAGCTCACAACCTCTTAAAGAAAAAAGAGATATCCTCCCAGGAGTTGACCGGGGCGGTATTTGACCGCATTGATGCGGTTGAAAGCAAGGTCAACGCCTACATCGCCCATTCACGGGATCAGGCCATGCGGCAGGCCGCCGGGGCCGACAAAGCGATTGCCGACGGCCGCTGCCTGCCGCTGACCGGAATACCCCTGGCGGTAAAAGATCTCATCTGTACGCGCAATTTCCCCACCACCTGCGGGTCTAAAATCCTGGAAGGGTTTACCCCGCCCTATGACGCCACCGTCATCCGTAAGTTAGAAGAGGCCGGTGCGGTGATCGTCGGCAAACTCAACATGGACGAGTTTGCCATGGGATCATCGACCGAAAACTCCGGCATAAAGATAACCGGTAATCCCTGGGATATCACCCGGATTCCCGGCGGCTCCAGTGGCGGGTCTGCGGCTGCGGTCGCCGCGGATATGTGCCTGGGGGCGCTGGGCTCGGATACCGGCGGCTCCATCCGCCAGCCGGCCTCCCATTGCGGGGTTGCGGGGCTGAAACCGACCTACGGCCGGGTCTCGCGGTTCGGGCTGGTGGCCTTCGCTTCCTCACTGGACCAGATCGGTCCGCTGGGCAAGAACGTGGCCGACTGTGCCCACCTGCTCAACGCCGTGGCCGGCTATGACCGGCGTGATTCCACTTCCGTGCCTGAAGATGTGCCCGATTATACTGCGGCCCTTACCGGGGACTTGAAAGGGCTTACCATCGGAATACCCGAGGAGTACAGTGCCGCCGAGGGTCTTGATCCAGCGGTGCTGTCAGCCGTAAATGATGCCGTTGCGGTCCTCGAAAGCCTGGGGGCACGGCGCGCAAAGGTTTCCCTGCCCCACACCGAATACGCCGTGGCCGTCTATTATGTCATCGCGCCTTCAGAGGCCAGTTCAAACCTGGCCCGCTACGACGGCGTCAAATACGGTTTCCGCAACCCGGACAGCAGCGAGTTGATGAATATGTATCGCCGCACCCGGTCGCGGGGTTTTGGTCCCGAGGTTCAGCGACGCATTATCATCGGCACTTACTGTCTTTCGGCCGGCTACTATGACGCCTACTACGGCAAGGCCTCCCAGGTTCGCACCCTGATCATGGAGGATTTCAAAAAGGCCTTTGACACCTGTGATGTCATTGTCTGCCCGGTGGCTCCCACGGCCGCCTTTAAGATCGGTGAGAAAATAGACGACCCGCTGACCATGTATTTGTCGGACATCTTCACCCTTTCGGCCAATCTGGCCGGTATTCCCGGCATGTCGGTTCCGTGCGGATTTACAACCGACGGCCTGCCGATAGGGTTGCAGATCATGGCAAAACATTTTGACGAGGAAAAGATATTCAAGGCGGCCTACGGGTTCGAGCAGGCCACCGAGTTTCATCAGAAGAAACCGAATCTTTAAAATTCTTATCTTTTCACCACGGAATGACACGGACATTCACGGAAAAGGTAAGACAGTTAAGCCGGCGGGGAGTTTTACCTGTCATGCCCGCGAAGGCGGCATCCAGAACATCTCGGTACAGGCCAGACAAAGAATTCTGGATTCCCGCCTGCGCGGGAATGACTAGGCGGCAATAAAAAAACACCTCGAACCCTCAGATACTTAGAAGTTATTTATAACCCTCCGCCGCAGGCGGTTTATTATTCCTGTGTAATTCCGTGAAAAATCCGTGGTTAAAAATAATAATTCAAGCAGAGGATAAATACCATGACAACCGTTCAGCCCGAAGGCGAAGATCTGAGAAAAGCGATCAAATGGATTTCAGATGAGCGCCAGTATGGAAAACCCCAACCGCTGTTAAAGCTGATAGAGGAAGCCAGCCTGAAATTCGATCTTTCACCGCTGGATGCGGAGTATCTGGTGAATTTTTTTAAGACCAAATGAAGCTAAAGTTTCGCCATGGCCCTGTTGGAAGGATTATCCGTGAAGCTTTCAGTTGTCATACCCGTATATAACGAAGAAAAAACCATCCAGGAAATCGTGCGGCGCGTCCAGGAGGTCGCCCTTGAAAAGGAAGTCATTATCGTCAATGACGGCTCCAGCGATGGGACTGCCCAGGCATTGAACCGCATCGCAGACGATTATGACAATCTCGTCGTGCTTGATCAGACCCGCAACCGGGGCAAAGGGGCGGCCCTGCGAAAGGGTTTCGCGCAGGCCACCGGTGAGATTATTCTCATCCAGGATGCGGATCTGGAATACGACCCCAGGGATTACGGCCGGCTACTGGAACCCATACTGGATGGAAGGGCCGACGTCGTCTACGGCTCCCGCTTTCTGGGAGGACCCCACCGGGTGCTCTTTTTCTGGCACTATGCCGGCAATAAATTCCTGACCCTGCTTTCCAATCTGCTCAACAACCTGAATCTGAGCGATATGGAGGTGGGATACAAGGTCTTTCGGCGCCAGATTCTCGAGCGGATCGATCTGAAATCGAACCGCTTCGGTTTTGAACCCGAGGTCACCGCCAAAATTGCCAGATTGCGGCCCAGGATCTATGAAGTGCCCATATCATACAGCGGCCGCTCTTACGAGGAAGGCAAGAAGATTACCTGGAAGGACGG
>JAFDCJ010000021.1 GCA_019312835.1 Deltaproteobacteria bacterium | reverse complement strand
TTCCTCATTTTCCAGAAGAAAATGAGGAAATTCAATCCGACTTCGTCGGAAAAACTAAATGTCCACAACCATATCCTGCCATAAAGACTCTAACGGGCTTAATAGGTGCTCAGCAATTTGTAAGCTATTCATATTCTATCGCCGCAGGCGATTGAAGTTTGCAGGTTTTCATCCGGAAAACCTGCAAAAAATCCTAAAAAATCCTGTCAATCCTGTCTAAAAAAATGCCTTTATGATAGAATCCATTCCTTTATCATGCCGTATCGCTCTGACGGATCAATTTGTCGGCTATCCAGCAAGCCGCCCGATGGCCGTCACCAACCTCCATCAGCGGTGGATTCTCTGCGGCACACTTATCAAATGCCCGGGGGCAACGATCCCGAAAATGGCAGCCGGATGGATAGCTAAACGGCGACGGCACCTGCCCCGGTATGGCTTCCAGACGGCCGCTGTGAGCCGTCAATTTGGGAATGGAATTTAAAAGCCCCCGGGTATAGGGATGGGCCGGCTTGGTAAAAATGTCATTTTTGGCGGCCTCCTCGGCAATCCGGGAGGCATACATCACGACCACCCGGTCGCACATCTCCCAGATCACACCCATGTCATGGGTAATCAGTAAAATAGACGTTTTCTCCAGCCGCATCTCTTTGATCAACCCAAATATGCGGGCCTGGATGGTGACATCCAATGCCGTGGTGGGCTCATCGGCAATAATCAGGTCCGGTTCCATCATCATGGCCATGGCAATCATGACCCGCTGCTGCATACCGCCGGAAAGCTGAAAGGGATAAGCGAACATGCGCTCTTTGACATCCGGAATCTTCACCTTTTTGAGCCACTCGGCCGCTAATGCCCAGGCCTCTTTTTTGGAAATGTCGTTGTGAAGCCGCAATGCTTCCACCAGTTGTTGACCGATTCTTTGTAAAGGTGAAAGCGCTGACAACGGCTCCTGAAAAATGAAACTAATGGCATTGCCACGGATCTTTTGCAGTTCGGCCGTGTCCAGCGTGAGCAGATCACGACCGTTAAAATAGATCTCACCCGATTCGATCTTGCCGGCCGGTGATGGGATCAGCCGTAAAATACTGAGCGAGGTCACCGATTTGCCGCACCCGGATTCCCCTATCAAGCCGACGACCTCCCCCCTTCTGACCTGCAGCGATACATTATCAACCGCTTTGAACACACCGTCATCGGTATGAAAGGAAACGCTTAAATTACGTACATCGAGCAGATTTGCATTCATCAATCAAGTCTCTGATACTGCTTGGGGTCATAGGCGTTGCGGATCCCCTCTCCCACAAAAACGCCCAGCAACATCACCGTGAACAACGCCAGGGACGGATACAGAATCAGCCACCACGCCCACCTGAATTGTTGGGCCTGAAAAAGCAGTTCCCCCCAGCTGGGCGTCGGCGGCGGAAGCCCGAAACCGAGATAGTCCAATGCGGCCAGGGCACCGATGGCACCGACCAGGGAAAACGGGAAAAAGGTGACCACCGGAACCAGGCCGTTGGGCAGAATATGTTTGAATATGATTTTGTGCGAGGCGATGCCCATGCATTTGGCTGCTTCGACAAAGGGCTGCTGTCTTAATCTCAAAAATTCAGCCCGCATGTAATAGGAAATCCCGATCCAGTTGAATATGCCATAGCAAAAAAGCAACAGCGGAAAACTGCGTCCATACACCGAGCCCATCAAGATCATGATATATAAAAACGGCAGCGCACTCCAAATTTCAATCAAGCGTTGACCGGTGATGTCAACCACACCGCCGTAATAGCCCTGCAGGGCGCCGGTAATAATTCCCACCACCATTGAAGCCAGCACGAGCAGCAAGCCAAAGGTCATGGAAGTTCTCAACCCATAAAGGATACGGGCGAATACATCGCGGCCGGCCCCATCAATCCCCAGAATGTGGCCCTTGACAGGTCTGAACGGGAAGCGAATGTCTTCTTTGTAAAAATTGACCGCATACAATCGGCCGTTGACCTTCAAACTCAGATCGTCCAGCGGCCCCAGAAACCGGCTTTGCACCTGCTGTAAAATCTCATTTTGGTCGTCCGCTGTCAGCCTGGTCCACAGGTCGTCACCGCTTTTTTCTGGTAACGGCGAGATTCTGTTCAACTCCCGGTCAAATTCAATTGTGTCGGCCGGCTCATCACCCGGCATGCCCCGGACGGTCTTTTCCTTGAAGGTCAGGCGCACGGTCTTTGGCAGTCTTTTACGCTTGGAGTAGGTGGATAGGGAGATAACCAGCTCCTGGCCGTCGACACCTGAGGCTGCAGCGCTGACAGCCGGGGCGCTCTCGTTTTTGAATCGCACCGCACTGGCCTGGCGAATGGTGTCGGGAATATCAAAGTAGTCCGTAAGGCGCAGGTTTTTGACCTCTTTGTCGGTCTTTCCGATGAAAGGCCCAAAGGATGCGGACCGGGCGATGCTAAAGTCCCGACGCACATTGACGGTACCGATCATGGGCATGGGCACGAATCGAACCCTGACCACATTCGCCACTTCGATGGAATCCGGATTGATGCTGGCATAAGGCCCGAATGCGATCGGCGGAAATATCATGTAGTTTTCAGGATTCTGCTCAAAACCGGGACTGTTATTGATGCGATGGTAGTCCGGCCGTGTCTGCTTGCCGCTGCCGGTAAATGTATCGTCCGGATAGAACTTGAAGACCGGAAAATACGACCGGTTCTGATATTTGACATACAGCGGGGTATCGTTACAGATCAGCTCAGCGCCAAAGCTGGTGACATACAGGATGGTAATAACCCACAAAGAGATGTAAGCGCGCTTCATCTCTTTTAGCCGCATCAACCGCTTGCGGGTGATCGGATTTTTAATGACTCGGTTTAGCAATCCCACAATTCGTAATCATCCGAAATAATTTAGTTTTGTTGAAAATTAATCCTCGGATCGATCAACACATACATGAAATCGGACAAAATGTTGCCCACCAGTCCCAATATGGCCGTCAGGGAGAGAATCCCCATAAAAACAGGGTAATCGCGGCCGACAATGGCTTCCAGGCTCAGGCGCCCCATCCCGGGAATCTCAAAGACCGTCTCGATAATGACCGAACCGGCGAACATCACCGTTAAGATGGAGCCGAACCCGGTGGCGATGGGAATCAGGGAGTTGCGCAAGGCATGGCCCCATATCGCGCGCCGGAAGCTGCCCCCCTTGGCCAACACGGTACGGATATAGTCTTTGCCGATCTGCTCCAGGAGGGAATTTTTCATCAACAGGGTCAAAACGGCAAAATTGCCGATCATGTAACAAACCACCGGCAGAAACATATGCATGAAAATGTCGGTGGCTTTGCCCCAGAACGTCAAATCCATATAACCATCGGAGTGGAATCCCGATATGGGAAATATGTCCCACAGATGGTCGACGGTGCCGCAAAACAGCATCTTCAACACCATGCCAAAGGCAAAGGGCGGAATTGCATAGCCGACAAAAACGATGATACTGGAAATCAGATCGAACGCCCTGTCATGGCGCAGGGCCTTGAGAATACCTAAGGGGATACAGACGATATAGGACAGCACAAACCCCGTGACCCCAAAGATGATGGAAACCTTAAACCGTTCTTTGATCAGCTGCCAGGCGGTTTTGTTGGGAAATTTGTAGGACTCCATTTGCATACCGATCCTGTCGGTAACGAGCCATTTCCAGTATCGGAGGTAAAACGGTTTATCAAAACCGAAATGGGCTTCAAGCGCCTTGCGTTGTTCCTCAGATATGGAACTGGTGACGCCGGTGCCCCTGCCGGACTCCGCCGCTCCGATCCCTTTCATCTGCAAAATCATTTGCTCCACGGGACCACCCGGTACGAATTGAATCAACGCGAAACACAACAGCGTAATCCCGAGAAAGGTCGGTATCACCAGCAGAAACCGCCGGATAAAATAATCTAGTTTTTCCATCACTCGCTTCCGGTTGTTATTGATACATGCATGGTTAGTTATAGGTATCTACAAATATATTTATATTCTATTATATTTTTATATGGTTGTCCAAAAAAAAAAAAAAAATGAACATCGAACATTGAACCTCCAACGTCGAACATC
>JAFDCJ010000020.1 GCA_019312835.1 Deltaproteobacteria bacterium | reverse complement strand
TTCCACATCGGGGGTGTCGCTGACACAGATAACAATGATCTCTGCGTCGGCTGCGGCTTCCTGGGGAGAAGCCGCACGGTTGGCGCCTTCGGCCGCCAGGGGCTCCTCCTTTTCCCGGGTGCGGTTGTGCACCGTGAGCTCATGGTCGGCCTTGAGAATGTTCATGGCCATGCCGACACCCATGGTACCCATGCCGATGAATGCGACTTTCATAGGTGTGCCTCCATGTTCGTTTTTGGATAGTGAAGCTCCCAAGCGCTAGTGGCTTTTAAGCTTATGGAAGACTGGTAGAAGGCATAGGGTGGAAGGTATACGGTTAAAAACGAACGTCTGTCTATCAGCCTTCAACCTTCAACCGTCTGCCCTCCACCATTCTTTAATAGCAATTACAGTTGGGATCAAGAGAAATTCCGTTAGAATGGATAACGATCAATTGTTGGACATCTGCCGGCACCCGGTTTCCCGGGTGAAAAACAGCAATACCAGAGACACCAGGGCCCACCCGAGCATCAGTGCAAAGCCGGCGCGGTAGGCGGCCATATCGTAAATGCGGATGCCCTGAAGCAATTCGCCTGTCCAGTTGCGGTCCAGCAACCATCCCACAGCGGGCTGCAGCAGGGTCGGGCCTGAAATTACCCCCATGTTGATGACACCGTTCACCGTGCCGGCCAGAGACGCCGGCACGGACTCTCTGGCAAAGGCAAAGCTGATAATCATGCAACCCGAAGCAAATCCGGTTATGATCAGCAGGATGGTGAGCAGGCAAACAGGCAACTCGGGTATAAACAATATGAAGATCCAGCCGATCACCGCCACTGCACAACCCAGAAAATAAAGCGGTTTGCGGCGGCCGATACGGTCGGAGAGTCCGCCGAAGACAGGCCCGCCGACTGCCCAGGCCACCAGCAGAGTTGAATTCAAGGCCGCCGCCTGGGCGGGCGGCAGGTTGTGGTGGGTGCTCAGATAGGGGACGCCCCACAGGCCGCCGAAGGTCAAGACGCAGCCGACGAGTCCCCCCGGGATCACGAACAACAGCCAGGTGGTGGGATAACGCAGAACCTCGCGGATACCGGAAAATATTCCCGGCCGTGAATTGGCTGCCGGGTCGGCGACAGGATCCGTATAGCCCGCGTATCCCTTTTCGCCGGGGTGATCGCGCACGATTATCCATACCCCGGCGCAGATGACAAATGTTACGGCGGCCGATACCAGCATGGTGTTGCGCCAGCCGAAGGCGACGACTAAAATCCGCAACGGCGTACCGGCAAACACCGCGCCGACAATGCCAAAAAACAGGGCGGCACCTGAAACCATCGCAAAATAACGGGCCGGAAACCATTCGCTGGCCAATTTGAGATTGCCCACAAAGGCCACCGCCACGGCCCCCCCGATCAGAAACCGGCCGAGGTAGGCCCAAAAAACAGTTGAGGCCATGGCAAACATCAAGGCCCCCACAGCCGCCACGAATGCCCCGGCGGTCAGAAGTCGGCGCGGTCCCCAGAGATCCGCCAGGATACCGGTGGGAATCTGCATCGACACATAGCTGTAGAAATAAAAGGCTGACAAATTACCCAATGCGGTGGCGTTGAGATCAAAAGCCTGCATGAGTTCACCGGTCATGACCGCCGGCGCGACGCGCTGGAAAAAGCCCATGAGGTAAAAGGTGGCGCCGAAACCCCAGATGGTCCAGGCAAGGCGCAGGGGTGGTGTTGAGGCTCTAGATTGCATCATTCCATGTTGCTTTTATAGAGGATTATCAAAGATGAAAAACAGTAAATATATGCGCTTTGCCCCTTTTACGACTCCAGTATCAACACGATCAGCTCCCGGGGGCCGTGAACGCCAAAGGCCAGGGTCATTTCGATGTCGGCTGTTTTGGAGGGGCCGGATATCAAAACGACATTGGTCGGCATTTTCGTCGACCATTTCCCTGCCTGCATGGCCTCCAGAAAAGAGCTGTATATGCTGTCGGCTTCCAGCACCGCAATGTGAACGGACGGGACCAGTGACATCAGGCGCGGCTCCTTGTCCGTCGGCCACAGGATAAGGGCACCGGGATCGGCGATGGCGCCGGCAACGGTGGTGATACCGGCATCGATGGTAAACAGCTTTGCTTTGAATGCCTCTATTTCGGTTTCATACGGGATCAGCTGCGGCAGGCCGCCGGCGTCTTTTTCCCAATGGCTTTCCAGAGCTTCGCCCAGGGCTGTCTGAGGCGGATAAACCAGACTGTCCATTTCTCGCTGCTTCAATATGTCTTCCAACTGCTCAACCCAGCCGGAAGCATTCGTGATATGGACTTCGGTTCGCATCGCTTCCATCAGGGTTTTCAACCTGTCGATCTTTTCGGCCCGCTGGTAGGTCTTTGCCGGCATGGGATTCAGCGTTACCGTCTGCGTTGCAGCCTGCCGGCTGCCGGCCATTAATCGGGCGAAAATCCGGTCGCGTGACTGTTTACTCATGGTCGACTCCAATTTGTTTGACGAGTTCGTGCAAGCTCCGAGGGGCAAATTCAGGGGCCTTGCGGTAGCGGGTCCAGTGTTTCAACGGACCCACCTTCGGCAGTTTAGCTCCCAGCAAGCCCAGAATTCTGAGACCGATCGCATTGAGCAGCGGGTAGGTGTTGGCAACGGCCCACATTTTCCAGGTCAGGCTCTCGATCCAATTGCGTTTGTAGCCGTGTCCCGCCACGGCACTGTCGGGATCATTGGAATAGCTTTCATTGCGAATGCGGCGAATAAGCTCCGGAATAGGGATCCTGACCGGGCAGACCTCCTCGCAGGCATTGCACAAACTGGATGCCGTTGCCAGCACTCCGGCGGCTTCCAGGCCTTCTACCTGGGGATTTAAAATCTTGCCGATGGGTCCCGGATAGATATAACCGTAGGCATGCCCTCCGATGCGATTGTAGACCGGGCAATGGCTGAGGCAGGTGCCGCACCGAATGCAATACAGGGTCTGGCGCCGTTGAGGGTCGGCGTAGATTTTCGAGCGCCCGTTGTCCAGAATGACCAGGTGAACCTCTTTAGGTCCGTCCTTTTCACCCGGCTTGCGCGGTGAGGTGATCATGTTGACATAGGTGGTGATCAGCTGGCCGGTGGCCGAGCCGATCAGCAGGCGCAGCATGGGCGGCAACTCCTCTAATTTTTCGATGACTTTCTCCAGACCCATCAGGGCAATATGCACCGGGGGCGCGGTGGTGCACATGCGCCCGTTGCCCTCGTTTTCCACCAGACAAAGGGTTCCGGTTTCCGCCACGGCGAAATTAACCCCGCTGAGCCCCACATCGGCTTTTTCAAACTTTTTCCTCAGCGTTTGACGGGCGATGGCGTTGAGCTCATCCACGTTCTCGGTGTAAGGGGCATCCGGGATGTTGTCATGAAAGATTTTTGAAATCTGATCCCTGTTTTTGTGGATGGCGGGTACGATGATATGCGCCGGGGTTTCGTTGTTGAGCTGGATGATGAATTCACCCAGATCGGTCTCCAGGGCCTCGATACCATGCGCTTGCAGGTAGGCGTTCAATTCGATCTCCTCGGAAACCATGGACTTGCCCTTGACCAGACGCGTGGCCCCGTGGGATTTCATGATATCTAAAACCAGTTGATTGGCTTCGGGGATGGTCTCCGCCCAGTGCACCTGAATGCCGTTGGCGGTGCATTTTTCTTCCAGCTGTTGCAAAAGTTCCGGCAGCTTGCCAAGGGCGTTGGTTTTAATGGAATTTCCCAATGCCCGGAGCTTTTCGATTTCAGCTGCGTCGGAAAAAACGGTTTTCCGCTTCAGGACCAGCGTATCCATGGCGGACTGAATATTCCTTATGAGCTGGGTATCTTTCAGGGCGCGGGAAACGTTATTTTCAAAATCAACCGGTTGGTGAATTGCCATTGATCCTCTCCCAGATAAATTCGGCCAGGTGCTGCCCCCTGATCGATTTGTTTTGGTATTGCATGGCGCCGCTGATATTCATCAGACAGCCACAGTCTCCGGTGATGAGCCGCGCGGCCCCCGTCTGCTCAATGTCCGCTATTTTGTCTTTGACCATGACAGCGGATATGGCCGGCTGCTTGACGGCAAAGGTTCCCCCGAAGCCGCAGCAATCGACTTCATCTTGCAGTTCAACCAGCTCTACGTTATGCAGCTGACGAATCAACGCCTTGGAATCCTGCGTAACCGCCATTTCGCGCAAGGCGTGGCAGGATGAATGCCAGGTAACCTTGAGCGGCGGGCCCTGATCTTCCAGCTTTATGCCCAGGGCGTGAACCAGAAATTCCGACAGCTCATATATCCTTTCCGAAAAACTGCGGATCTCATCGAGGCGGGGGTCACCGGCAAACAATTTGGGGTAGTGATGCCGCATCATACCCGCGCAGGATCCGGATGGGACCACGATCGGGCAGTCTTTATAGAACAGGTCCATTTGTTTCCTGGCCACGCGCCTGGCTTCATCCGGGAACCCGGAGTTATAGGCCGGCTGGCCGCAACACGTCTGTTGCGACGGAAATATGACCTGGACCCCATGTTGCTGGAGCAGTTTAATTCCCGCCAGACCGGCATCGGGATAGAACATGTTCACCAGGCAGGTCCCAAAATAGTAAACTTTTTGCGGGTTTTCAGGATACGTGCGCATAA
>JAFDCJ010000019.1 GCA_019312835.1 Deltaproteobacteria bacterium | reverse complement strand
GGGCTCAACCAGTGAATGTAAGGTTTCAGGCAGTTTTCCCAGATTCTTATCTATAACAAATTCCGGGTGTTTTTTCAAAAATACCTTAATAACCGTTTCGTTTTCTTCAGGTTCAATACTGCAGACCGCGTAAACCAGAATGCCATTGAGTTTAACCCGCTCGGCCAGATTTTCGAGAAATCGTTTCTGAACGCCGGCATGACGCTTGAGATCCGCTTCGCTTGATGTCCATTTAATATCCGGATTGCGCCGCAGTACCCCCAGGCCGGAGCAGGGGGCATCCAGCAAAATTCTGTCGAAGCTCCCGTGCCGTTTTGGATCCAAAGGTAAATTCAAATCACAGCAGGTTGTGCGCACAACGGATACACCCAGCCGCTGCATTTCAGAATCAAGCTGCTGGAGTTTCTTTTCATCTTTGTCCATGGCTACGAGGTGGCCTTGGTTTCGCATGAGCTGGGCAAGGTGAGCTGTTTTACCGCCGAGCCCGGCGCAGGCATCCAGCACGGATTCCGCCGGCTGGGGGTCAAGCAGCAGCGAGACGAGCTGGGCCGCTTCATCCTGGACCTGAAACCACCCGTTGTTAAATGCAGACAGATCGGAAATGGCTCGTTTCGGATTAAACAATCTGATCCCATCGGGCGCTGTGGTTGCGGGTTCAATACGTTCTACCTCGTTTTCGAGGGATAAGATCAACTGTTCCCGTGCGGTTTTAAGGGTATTTGTCCGGATGGTAATGGGCGGCACGGAGTTGATCGTGTTGGACAGGATCATGAGCGATTCTCTGTCGAAACGTTTTAGCCAGCGTTTCGCCAGCCAGCCGGGCAATGATTGGCCGGCTGATAAAAAAGCGATCGGATCCTTTTCAAATGCAGGGAAATCAACACCGTTGTAATTTTTAGCCGATTTGCGCAGCAACGCATTGACGAATCCGGTGGCCCGGAAAGCGCCGATCTGCTTGGTCATCTCAACCGAAGTGTTAACCGCTGCCGAATCCGGGACGCGATCCAGATAGATTATCTGGAACAATCCCAGGCGCAGGATATTTAAAACTGCGGGCTCAATTTTTTGAATAGGCGTCTTTGAAAAGTGGAGAATAATGTGATCCAGTCGATTGCGCCATCTTAAAACACCGAAAACCATGGCTGTAAACAGCGCTCGATCTTTTCTGGAAAGGTATCTGTCATGTTGGGGGATCTCACTCAAAATGCTGTCCAGTGTTTTTTTACCTTTGGACAAGGTGTTTAATACATCTAAAGCGGTTTTACGTGGATCATGGGGCATGATATTAAGTTAGAACGGTTCCCGGTGGAAGCCTGTATCCCCGAAGAAAATCCGCAGCACCAAGTCGCTTTCCGGAAGGCCCTTGAATTTCTGAAATGGATAATACACCTTTGCCCGTGGCCACGCACAATTCGTCGGGAAAGGTTTCGAGAATGGTTCCGGCGGGTTCTGTTGTATCCTCTTGAATCGGAGCCGCTTTTAATATTCTAAGGCGATTTTTTTGGTGAAAGGTAAAGGCCCCCGGCCAGGGTGTCATGCCGCGAATAAAGGCATCCAGTTCGTCAGCTGATTTTTGCCAGCGGATATGACCATCCTGTTTTTTTAATAGGGGCGCATAGGTGGCTTTTTGGTGATCCTGCGGGATCGGTTTTATGGTTTCAGATGCGAATCCCTGCAGGGTTTTTACAAGCAGATCGGCACCGCCGGCCGCCAGGCGTTCATGCAAGGTGGCGGCCGTGTCTTCAGGAAAGATGGGCTCTTTTTGGCTGAGCAGGATATCTCCGGTATCAACCCCTTTGTCCATCAGCATGGTGGTGATGCCGGTTTCCGACTCTCCATTCATAATGGCCCATTGGATCGGTGCCGGACCGCGGTATTTTGGAAGTAAAGAGGCGTGGATATTGATGGTTCCCAACCTGGGAAGCTGAAGGATATTTTCTGAAAGTATGTGGCCAAAGGCAAGTACGACGAAAAAATCGGGCCGCAGCTGCCGGCTCTGAGACCTGAAATTTTCATCTTTGAGCGTTGATGGTTGCAACACTTCCAGATCCAGTTCCAGCGCCTTTAATTTGACCGGGGGTGCAACCAGTTTACGGCCGCGGCCTTTGGGCCGGTCGGGCTGGGTGACGACCAATGGAACATGATAACCATTTTGGATCAGCGCCTGAAGGGCCGGAACCGCAAAATCGGGTGTGCCCATAAAAATAATCGTAAACGAAGAATTCACTTTGAGCGCAATTTCTTTTTCATGCGGCGCGTATAAAGCTGTCGTTTTAAAGCGCTGACATGATCAATAAATAATTTGCCCTTTAAATGATCGATTTCATGTTGCAGAACGATTGCGAGCATGCCTTCGGCTTCCAATTCAATCGGGCGACCTTCGCGGTCGACGCCCTTCACCAGGATCGAAGAATAACGTTTTACATCCGCTCTGAATTCAGGAACGCTCAGACAGCCCTCATCTTCAGAAAGAATTTCGCCCTCCTGATCGACGATGCGCGGATTGATGAGGACTTGCAGCGATCGATCCTGATCCGCGGCAGCGATATCATAGATAAGCACGCTTTTATCCCATCCCACCTGAATGGCCGCCAACCCGACGCCGGGTGCGTCATACATGGTCTCTGACATTTGATCGATCATTTGTTGTACATCCCCGTCGATATTGTCCAGCTCGCTGGTGGGTCGGCGGAGCGTTTGATCCGGATATGTGAGAATTTTTAGTATTGTCATGATTGAACCATTATCGCACAAAGGTCGGTATCGTTTCAACCCGTTTGGGATTCGGCGGTTTTCTTCTGATATGAGACCTGCCAGATATTCACACTGGTAATGATGGCTGAGATAAGCCCCACGATAATCACCGGAAATACTTGAACGCCATGATTGGCCAACGTAAAACCGGCGGCTGCTTTGGTCGAGATCCCGAATATAGACATGGCAAAAACACCCCCCGCCTCCCAAACCCCCCAGAAACCGGGAACCGATGGCAGAGCGATAAACAGGCAAATGACTACCATCACAGCAAACATTTCAGTATAAGATAAATCAACCCCCGGGCTGCCCAGGCTGAAGACATAATAGGAAGAGGCTGCAATAATCCATACCAGAAGCGAGTAGATCGCACACAGCACT
>JAFDCJ010000018.1 GCA_019312835.1 Deltaproteobacteria bacterium | reverse complement strand
TTCCCATTTCTGACCGCCCCCTCTGGATTCGACGAGCTTGCCGCTGACAGCCAGCGCCGAGCCGGTGGTCAGTTTCTTGATGTCTTCATAATTGGGCAATTTTTCATCCGCCACCACCTGGATGTTTTTCAGGCTGGAGCCGTCGTTGACTTCGATGAAGGAAAACCCCTTGGAATCGCGCCGGGTGCGCACCCATCCCTTTATCAGCACCGAATCGACAGGTCGGTCGGATTTTAAGAGTTTGAATATTTTTGTGCGCTCCATGGAGATCTCTCCTGTAAATGGTTTTCCGTTTTACCCCTTCGCCTGCCGAAGGTCCTCGTGAAAAGAGATTGAGCCCGCTAAAAAATTAAACCAACTTCTATTTTTATAGCATTGTCATATGGAGTCGGCAAGATCGATCTAAGCTTGCAAGATATCGCCCGGAAGTCTAAGCTATGCCGAGGCAGTATTTCCGTATCATGATGTTTTTAAACAAGAAGGAACCCGTTCCAGATGCTCTGGTTTGTTCTGTCTTTTTTGACGGCCCTGGCGGTTGCTTCCCACGATGCATGGGTGAAAAAATATTTCTCCGGCCTGAGTATTTACGAGATGCTGGCCTTTCCGCTGGTTTACAGTCTGCCTCCGCTATTGGTGACTTTGCCCTTTGTTCCGGTGCCGTCCCTGGATAAGATCTTTGTAAGGGCCTTTTTATTCTGCCTGCCGATTAACGCCGTCGGTTTGTCTCTACACATACGGGCCATTCAGGTTTCACCGCTTTCGCTAACGCTTCCCTATCTGTCCTTTACACCGGCATTTATGATTCTTACCGGTTTCATCGTCTTAGGTGAAATGCCGAACACCCCGGGTATTCTGGGAATTGTCGTTATCTGCGCCGGCGGTTACATTTTAAATCTGGAACCCGCCCCCAAAAGCCCGCTCGCACCGCTGAAAGCGGTTTTTCGTGAAACCGGCTCCTGGCTGATGCTCATCGTGGCCTTCGCATACAGTCTGGGTGCGGTCTTCGGCAAGCAGGCCATTATGCATTCCTCGCCCTTATTTTTTTCAACAACCTTCTTTACAGCAATGAATATCCTGCTGGCGGCGGGATTTCTGGTTTTCAGAAAAGTCAGGCTGCAGACCTTCTGGGCTCAAAGGCAAAAAGGAATCATTGCCGGGCTTTTATTTTTTGCCCATGTATTGCTGCATGCCTTTGCCATTTCCCTGACCAAGGCGGCCTATATGATCGCGGTCAAGCGATTCAGCGTGGTTCTGGGGCTCATTTACGGTGGTGTTATTTTTAAGGAGAAAAACATTGCTGTGCGGACCATCGGCGCCCTGCTGATGGTTGCCGGTGCGATTCTGATTACCCTGTGGGGACAGTAGGTTCCGATAAAGGATAGGTTTCAGGTGTCAGTGATCAGATGTAGGGCGGGCACAGAGGCCCGCCCTACTGTTTTCTGTCCTCTGACCTCTGACTTTTGAACGCACTTATATGGTTACATCCAGAAAAAGACCGTTCAGGTTCCCGGGAATTTCTCTGCCGGTGCCGGCTGCCGTCAGGGCGGAATGCAGCTGGTTGAACAGACCGCCGGCTTCGAGCCCGAAAAGCGCCTGGTGCACCGCGGACGAACTCTGCGGGGTTGTCAGGGCATCCTCAAACCGGCCCCGGTCGGCCTGGGAGAATTTGAATACCTTTCCATCCTCGTCTTCAAAATCAAAACCAATGCCAAAGTCGGTGCTGAATTGAGACCCTTCGGAATCAAACCAGGAGGCGACGGCGCTGTGAACCTCATTTTGAAGCGCTTCGGTTCCGCTGCTCTGAGACGAGGTGATGGCGGAACCATCGAACAGGGCATTCATAGAATCGGCAATGATATTAACCAGTTCGCCCAGCATTTTGGCGTCCGACGGGCTAACGGGTGTTTCGGCGACATCTTGATCGGCAGCGGTTGTGGCCTCCAGTTCGGCGACATAGGTTTCGGCATATTCTGAGGCAAGATCAGATGATTTGACGGTATCGACGCCGCCGGTCTGTACGTCTACGGTTTCATTTACCGGCTCATAGGTGCTGTCGGTTATTTCCACGGCCGGGAAAAAATTCGTCGACCCGCTGTCAAGAATGAGCTGGCTTTCGGCGTCGTTGCCGCTTACCGTGACCTTCTTGGTGTTGCTGTCGTAGCTTGCGGAGACGTCTGCCGCCGAAGCGCTGATGCGATCAAGCACGTCGTTTAGTGAATCCGTATTGACATCGATGTCGATGGAAACGCCATTGACGCTAATGCTGCCGCTTTGCACCGTGGAGAAGGCGTCCACCTCTGCCAGAGGTGTGGCCGGATCTTCGGTTACCGTCCCGTCTTCTCCGGGGACGGCCGCTGCGCTGTCCAGTTTTACGGCGGCAACGAATCCGGAGGTGTCGTTTGCCAGCACAATATCCGGGGTCGAGCCGGGCGTGTCCTGGGTCAGCAATACCGTTTCGGTTGCGGCGTCGAAGCTGGCCGTCACGCCGGCAGCGGAGCCATTGATTTTATCGAGCACGCTGTTAATCGAATCATCGGCCGCAACATCGATGGTGGTCCCATTGATTTCAAAGGATCCGGCAGTGACATCCAGGCCGTATTGAAGGTCAGGATCATCGGCACCTGTTCCATTGAAGGGGTTGTCCGGATTGACCGCATTGTCCACGCTGTCATAAAC
>JAFDCJ010000017.1 GCA_019312835.1 Deltaproteobacteria bacterium | reverse complement strand
CTCCTCCTGATAATTCTGCTGAGGCTCTTTTTTACCATAACGGCGCAATGTTTGCGTAGATATTTTCCTTTTCTATCTATTAAACACTGCTCAGCTCAATGCAAGTTCTGCAGACTGATTATGGATGGCAAAACTTGACTGTGCATTTGCCAGCTCGCGCTGTAGCCAAATTGCCACCACAGCGGTCTCGACGGCGGCAGTGGCCAGTTTTAGCAGTGTATTGAGTATCGGACCTTCGGTGAGGTCGATACGGGTGCTTTTGGTTCCATTTCACGCAGCGTGGCAATCGCCTCCTCCGCCCATTTAATATAGGCCCGGTTTACATGTTCGCCATAGCTGAATGCCAGTTGCCAGAAAGGCATATTGGGGTCTTCGACTTCTTCCTGCTGGAACCGCTGTTTTAGCGCCTCAATTTCAGTTAACTCGCCTTTCTGGCGGTCCCGGAAGCGTTCGATCTGACGGATGTTTTGCGCCAGCGAAATCTGCTGACCGAACATCAGTTTTAAAAGGGTTTCGTGACGCCCGATGTGGCGCCCGGTGGGCGCCACCAGCCATTGCTGCAATTCCTCAAGCCCCTTGGCGGTTAGGGCGTAAATATGACGATCGGGTTTGCCCTCCTGTTTGTGAACCGATCGGGTGGCCAGCCCTTCTGTCGCCAGCCGCTTTAAGATGGGATAGATCTGACCGTAGCTTTCGCTCCAGAACCCGGCTACATTTTGCTCATAGAATTTTTTAATGTCATAACCCGACATAGGCCCGTAGGATAAAATTCCCAGGACGGCAAACCGAGTTTTGCTTTTTTTCATAACATCCCTCGCGCACTTATATCTAATTGATATATAGCAAATAGATACTTTCTGGCAACAGCAAAAAACCAGACTCAAAATTGTGCGGGTCACCAAAAACAGCAAGATTCGGGTGGCGCTAAGATATTTTGTGCCGTATACTCGGCTTAAATAGTTTACAGAAAGGTACAAGAGCATGATCCCGACCTCCCTGTCCCAGGCCAGCAGCGATTATGATCGCATTGAAAAAGCCATTAAATTTATTGAGAAAAATTTATCTCGTCAACCGGACTTGAAAGAAATCGCCGATCATATCGGTCTGAGTGAATATCATTTTCAGCGCATGTTCGGCCGGTGGGTCGGTATCAGCCCCAAGCGTTTTTTGCAGTTTTTGACCAAAGAGTATGCCAAACAACTGCTGGAAAACTCGTCCAATCTCCTGGATGTAACCTATGATTCTGGCCTGTCCAGCCCCGGTCGCCTGCACGATCTTTTTGTAACCTGTGAGGCGGTCACCCCCGGCGAATATAAGAGGAAAGGAGAAGGGCTTACCATCAAATATGGCTATCATCCCAGTCCCTTTGGCGAATGCCTGCTGGCAACGACCGAAAGGGGTATCTGCGGTTTCTTTTTCGTTAAATACAGGGACCGTAAGGATCCGCTCACCGAATTGCGCTATTTCTGGAAAAATGCGGACATCGTGGAAGATCCGCAGGCATCCGGGGCACTGGTCGAACGGATTTTCAACCCGTCCTTTGCCGATCCTTCCACACCGTTGCACCTGATTTTAAGCGGAACCAATTTTCAGATTAAGGTCTGGGAGGCCCTGATCAAGATTCCCTTTGGCGCAGCGGTATCCTACGAGGATGTCGCGGTCCAGGTGGGTATCCCGGGTGCCACCCGGGCAGTGGGCAGTGCAGTGGGCAAAAACCCCATTTCGTTTATTATTCCCTGTCACCGGGTGATCCGCAAAACCGCCGACTTCGGCAACTATGGCGGGGGCACCGCCCGCAAGAAGGCCATTCTGGGATGGGAGGCGGCCCACCTATCAATAGCTCATAGCACGTAGCTGATAGCTCAAAGTGTGTTTGCCGGTTATCCGGTTTGCCCGCTATCCCGTTAGGAATGGAAGTCGTCCTTTTTTAACCGGCTAACGGGCCATCGGGCTAACCGGCAAACTCTGATAAGGAGATAACAATGATTGCAAGATTGTGGCATGGCTGGACAACGCCTGAGAATGCTGATATTTACGAAAACTTGCTCAGGACGGAGATCTTTCCCGGGATCGCTGCCAAAGGCGTTACCGGATACCGGGGTATCCGGCTGAGGCGGCGTGCGTGTGATGAGGGGGTCGAGTTTATTACCCTAATGGAGTTTGATTCCTGGGAGGCCGTCAAAAAATTCGCCGGTGAGGACTACGAACGCGCCTATGTGCCGCCGAAGGCTCGTGAGGTTCTGGCGCGTTTCGATGCGCGCTCCCGGCATTATGAGATACGGGAACACCAGAGCTATTGATATGGAATCTCTGCCCCTTTACATCATTGCAGCGCTGGCCCTGATCGTAACTCCCGGACCGGATGTTATCTATGTTTTGTCCCGGGGAATTGCCGACGGCCGGGCCGGCGGCCTGATGGGAGCCCTGGGGGTCACCTGCGGTATTTTCATCCACACCCTGGCCACATCCCTGGGGCTGGCAGTTTTGCTGCAGACGTCTGCTCTGGGGTTCTGGATCCTGAAACTGGCCGGAGGCGTATACCTGGTCTACCTGGGGATTCAAATGATCAGAAACAAAAGGGCCTTTGACCTGGAGATCAGCGGCAATGGTATCAATCTTAAAAAATGCTTTGCCCAGGGATTTCTGTCAAACGTGCTCAATCCCAAAGTGGCCTTGTTCTTCGTTGCCTTCCTGCCTCAGTTCGTCGATTTAAACAGCCCGAACTCCAGCATCCATATGATCGGCCTGGGGCTCATTTATGCCGTCCTGACCATCGGCTTTTTAAGCATCCTGGGAACCTTTGCCGGACTCATCGGCGCCTGGCTGAAGTCCAGAAGATCGGTGGCCGGCAACATCAGGTGGGTTCCCGGCCTGGTTCTGATGCTGCTGGGGGTAAGGCTGCTGGTTTCCCAGCGCAACTGAAAAGCCGGCGCCTGCTTGAATTCAGCGGCTGGTCCTGGGCCCTTTCAACAGACGGGCAGAGATTTAACGGTCTGCTCCCGCTTGTCCACGGTTAAGGCAGAAAGTTATAATTTTATGGACGTCCCCTAAATACTAAATACCTAAGAAAGGGCTTCCCGAATCCGGGCCATGGCGCTTTCGACGTTCTCGTATTCGTTAAAGGCACTGATGCGGATATAACCCTGGCCGCATTTGCCGAATCCGGCCCCCGGCGTGCAGACCACCGCGGCTTTTTCCAGCAGCCGGTCGAAGAATTGCCAGGAATCGGAACCGCCGTCGATCCAGATATAGGGAGAATTTTCACCACCGATACATTCGAATCCGAGGCTGGACATTTCTCGGCGAATCAAGGCCGCATTTCTCAGGTAGTAATCAATCAGGCTTTTGGCCTGCTGCTGGCCCGCCTCGCTGTATACCGCTTCAGCCGCTTTTTGCACCGGGTAGGAAACACCGTTGAATTTGGTGGACTGGCGCCGGTACCACAGGGCGTGCAGAGGCTGGGCCTCACCCGCAACGGTGTAGGCGACACATGACTTCGGCACCACCGTGAAGGCGCAGCGAGTGCCGGTAAACCCGGCCGTTTTTGAAAAGCTCCTGAATTCGACGGCAACCTCCCGGGCACCTTCGATTTCATAAATTGTTCTGGGCAGTTCGTCATCGCGGATAAACGACTCATAGGCGGCATCATACAGGATGAGGGCCTTGTTCTCCCGGGCGTAATCCACCCATTGTCTGAGGCCCGCTTTTGAGATGGTTGCCCCGGTGGGATTGTTCGGGTAGCACAGGTATATCAGATCGGCCTTTTCCCGGGGCAGATCCGGGATGAAGCCGTTTTCCCGTGTACCCTCCAGATAAACGAGACCGCTGTAGCGGCCCTGGTCATATTCACCGGTTCGGCCGGCCATGACATTGGTATCGACATAGACCGGGTACACGGGGTCGGGTATCGCAATGGTGATATCTCTGGAAAAAATTTCCTGGATATTGCCGTTGTCGCACTTGGCGCCGTCGCTGATAAATATCTCGTCCGGGGCAATATCGGCCCCCCGGGCCTGGTAATCATGCCGGGCAATTTTTTCACGTAAAAATTCATAACCCTGCTCGGGCCCATACCCCCGAAAGGTTTTGGCGTCGGCCATCTCATCCACGCCCCGGTGAAAGGCCTCGATGCAGGCCGGGGGCAGCGGCCGGGTGACATCGCCGATGCCCAGCTTGATCACTTCCCGGTCCGGGTGGGCCTCCTGAAAGGCGGTGGTGCGGTTTTTGATCTCAGCAAATAAATAGGATGCCTGGAGTTTGAGATAGCTTTCATTGATCGTAATCATCGGTCACCTCTGTAAAATTCATGCTTATGTTCATTTTTGGATTTCCCGGGTTAAAAGTCTAATATTCAGTAATTGAAAGGGTTCTATGAATTTCATGAATTTTAATCTTTTATTCTTTAAGATTTGGTTAATGCGATGCTGGCGCGGCTTTCCAGCCGCGATTAGGCCTCTTCAAGCTTGTTATTTCGCGGCTGGAAAGCCGCTCCTACACTTTAACTAAATATAATTATAAGATCTTTTGATTGTACTCATCAAATGCTCTATCGCTTTATTCCGGAGCTGAATTACGATTCTTTCTCCCCTTCATCAATCGGAAATTGGGCGGTTTCCTTATAGGTGGACATGACGATGGACGTCTTGGTCAGCTGAACGCCATCGATGGAGCGGATGGTTTCGCGAATCAGGCGGCCGATCTCCTCGGTATCCGCTCCCCGCAGTTTGACCAAAAAAGCATCTTCGCCGGCCACATAATGGACTTCCTGGACGTGAGGGCGGTAGGCCAGTTTCTTGCCGATTTCGATTTCATCGGCAGCCTCATCGATCTTGGCGGTGATGAACGCCACCAGGCCTTTGGCGAAAAATTTGGGGTTGAGCCTAACTTCGTAACCATCTATAATTTTTAACTTCTCAAGCTTGCGAATCCGTTCCAAAATCGCCGATGGGGCCAGTCCAACCTGACGGGCCACATCCACATTCGGTATCCGAGCCTTTTCCTGTAATATTTTCAGTATATTTAAATTAATTTCATCAATCATTCTTATAAAATCCAATTTTAAAGAAGAATATTCTTAAATATAAGTGGAGTCAAGAAAAATATACGGATCACATTTATTCGGCTGTCTGGAGGGCAAAGGTGAATTTCTCTTCTTTGTCGATACCGGCCAATAAATTGAGCTGCCGCAAGCGCCCACACCAATGCGCGATGATCCGTCCTGGCTGCCGAAGACCGAAATCCCGCAATCAAAAATCCTCCCCCCTTGATTTAATAGTGCTTTGCTGGTACGGGAAGCAGAGAATTGACGATTGCCAATTCAATCGTTTGAAGGAGGCGTCCATGGCGACGTTTAATGGTTTTCCCAGGCAATATTTTACGTTTTTCAACCAGTTGAAAAAGAACAACACCAAGGAATGGTTCGAAGAACACCGCAGTGATTACGAAGAGGTTGTGATGCATCCGGCCCGGGAGTTTGTGATGGCAATGGGCAAAAAGCTCCGCAAAATTGCGCCCGGGGTGAATGCCATTCCCAAGATCAACCAGAGTCTGTTTAAAATTAACCGCGATGTTCGCTTCAGCAATGACAAAAGCCCCTATAAGACCTATATGGGAATCTGGCTGTGGGAAGGCGAAGGCAAACGCATGGAATCTTCCGGATTTTACCTGCACGTGGAGAACAAAAATTTGCTCATCGGGGTTGGGATTAAATTGTTTCCCAAAACGCTTTTAGATCGATACCGCCAGGCGGTGGTGGATAAAAAGCAGGGGCCGGCGCTAAAGGGCGCGGTTAAAAAAGTTACCGCCAAGGGTTATCTAATTGATGGCAAGCACTTCAAAAAGGTGCCGCGCGGTTATGACCCCGCGCATCCCCATGCCGAATACCTCCTGTATAATGGATTAACGGCCCGGATTGAGGAAAAAGTGCCCGATCTATTTTATTCGGATGCCGTCATCGATTACGCCTACGGCCATTATAAAAACATGCTGCCGCTGCACCGATGGCTTAGAAAGTCTCTCGACGTCTAGTTTTTCGTTATTGGATGGTGATGAATCTGCTATCAGAAT
>JAFDCJ010000016.1 GCA_019312835.1 Deltaproteobacteria bacterium | reverse complement strand
TTATAAGCATAAAATCGGCGGCATGCCGGTGGTCGCCAACGGGAAACTGGTCGGTATCATCACAGCCACGGATATTTTGAGAACCTTTATTGACATGATGGGCATTCTCACATCCAGTTCACGCATCGATGTGGTCGTTGGAGGTCAGCCGGGTGGGTTTAAAAAAGCGTTGCAGATTGTAAATGATACCGGCGCAGACATTATCAACGTCAGCATGACAGGGGATCAATCCGGTCAACGTGTCTACTATTTCAGGCTGGAGGCGTGCAAAACGGCTGCCATCAAAAAAGCCCTCGAGGAGCAGGGCTATGAGGTACTGGCCGCCCTGGATTAGGTGTGATACACCCTGGCTTCCCGCCATTTGCGGCCGATTTCCTTGACCACAACCGGCTTGGTGTCCACGCATTCGATCATACTTAAAGTTACCTGCCCCACCTCAAGCAGAGAACAGCTTGTCATCCAGCACCGTCCATTGAAAATGATAAACCGATCGTTGAGCTTCAGGTGGTGCCGCAACTCGATATCGCGGCCCTGTTTGCGCAATTGGATCAGGGTGCCATCGAGATTGGTGGCGAGGTCCTGACGGCTCTGGCCGATGAGCAGCCGCACGGGGGTTGTGACCAGCTGGATCAAGTTAAAGGTCGCCAGGCCGATTTCAGTATCCAGAATCGTCAGGGGTGTTTTGGCCGTGCCCAGAAATTTCATAAGCTGGCCCTGGTCCTTGATAAACCGGTTGGCGGATTTGGGTCCCGGCACAGCTTTTTGATGGCCGGCGACGATGCCCTGCAACTTTTTTAGCTGGGGAAGCATGTGCTCGTCAAAGACGTTAACTTCCCAGGTGGTGTTTAAAATTCGATCTTCACAGCGGCGTAACAATTTCGGCAGGATGTCTTCAAGGAAGCGTCGATGGCTTTCACGCGATGGTTCCGCCAGCAATTTGGCAACGAGCTTTTGGTGATTGGGATTGACGCCCAGATGCTCGATTTCAATGTTAAACCGGCCGCAAAGCTCTTCCAGCTCATAATTGCCGAAATATTCTTTGAGCGCATCCGTCAGTATTTCAATGTTTTCGTTTTCCATCGGTTTTCTTCTTTTTCAATTTCCTGCAGATATAAGGCAGCGCGCAGATACCAGCCCCCCAGAGCAAACTGTTGATAAAGGTCGGGATGTATATCCAGCTGCCCGGAAACCAGTGCCTTGAAAATAGCGCTTGAGAGATGATGGGAAAATGCAATATTTTTGTCGCTAGTACCAGTGCGCTGAGGCCCAACGACGGCTGCACGTGACCGGGGGACAGGGTGCTGGCAATCGACACCGTGATCGCTACAATCGAAACACTCAAGGCGAAGTGAATCAGGGCAATTACGACTATTATACCAAACTTCTTCATAATATTAAAGATTTTGTAACTTTTTATATTATTTTTGGTAAGCTACATAAATTTTGGTGCCCAGCCAGAATGGTTCGAGACAAACGGCTTAATCATGAGGTGCTGCCCGTCGGTTGTCAATTGAACGGCCCCGTTGAGATCGGTGCGAAAAATGTCGACCCCCAAATCCCTGTAGCGATCCAGCACCTCGGGATGGGGAAATCTAAAGCGGCTGTGGCGGCCACAGGATACCACCACCACCTGTGGGTCTACTTCTGCTATGAATTGGTGGCTGCTCGATGAACGGCTGCCGTGGTGGGGGACGATTAAAACGTTACTGGCGAGTCGATCGCCGCTGAGGCGAGTCAACTCCTCTTCAGCGGTGGCCATGATATCCCCGGGGAACAGAAAAGAGGTATCAACAAAAGAAACTTTGACCACCAAAGAGTTGTTGTTGGCATTGCGCCAATGATCTGATTCTTTGCGCTCCAAGAAATCGCGCGGCGGATACAAAAGCTCCAGGCGCACATCGCCGACCATGTGCTCATGTTCCATGGACGCGTAAGCCGGCAAACGAATCCCCCGCCGGTCACAAACTTGCTTCAATTCCTGATATCCCTTGGTAGGACGCGGTTCACCATTGGACCACAGGGATTTGACGTTAAAATGATCGGCAAGATAAATCAGCCCGTTGAGATGATCACTGTTGGGGTGTGAGAGAATCAGCAAGTCGACGGTCATAATTTTCTTTCGCCACAACAGCGGCGCAATGATTCTCGCTCCCACATCAAAATTGACGTTATCGGAAAAACCACCACCGTCAATCATGACGGTATGGCCACCGGGAATTTCGAGCAGGGCGGCACTGCCATCGCCGACATCGATGATGGTAACCCTGAGATCCGGATGCCAGAAGCGCTGGTACAGCCAGTAGCCACTATCGGCTGCCAGGATGAACAGCGCCAATAACAGGCCGATTTGGGGCCACTTTCGGAGAGACAGGCGCCTGAACCCGCCTGCCCCAAACGGCCTTGAAAAATTTCTTCCGGTGCCGGATGCCGTTACGCCAGGCGCCGCCGGTGACCGGATCAAGTTTAAGAGCGCCCAGCCCAGGGTATAGTAGCAGACAATCTCCAGGATGCTGGGGGTGATGGTTTTAATCGATGCAAAGGGCAAATCGGCAAACCATTTTACGATAGCGAGGGCGCCTGCCAGCGCAACGGCACCGGCTTTAAGGCACCCGACCGCCAGGGTCGTGCTCAGCGGCGCCAAGAAAAACGCCGCCAGGCCCAACGGAACGGTAATAAATCCGACCAGCGGAACCACCAGAAAGTTGGCCGCCAGCCCGACCAGCGAAATCTGATTAAAATAGAAGGCAACCAGTGGCATGCCGCCGGCAATGGCAAAAAGTGACACCAGAAAAAAAGCCACCAATTTGAGTGCAAACCGTTTTTGCCAACCACGATTTTCCGGCGCCGGCTGCAGGATGCCATATTGATGGATGGTGGAAAATCCATAAATGATCGCAAAAACGGTGGTAAAGGAAAGTTGAAAAGATATCGAAAACAGCGCGGGTGGATCGGCCATCAGGATCACCAGCGCTGCCACCGCCAGGGTGTTGGCGGGATCCTGTTCTTTGGCCAGTAAAAAGGTCATTAAAAATACACTGACCATTAGGACGGCGCGCTGGGTGGACGGTGATAATCCGGCGACCATGCCATAGGCAATCACCGGCATCAGGGATAGCAGGGCAGCCAATTTGCGCGTCCAGGCGTGCCTTAATAACGGTTTGATCCAGCCCGTCAGCCAATTAAAAAAGGCGAAAGCCACGGTGGCCACAATCCCGACGTGAAGTCCGGATATGGCAAGCAGGTGGGCGACCCCGGAGCGGTTAAAGGCTTGCCGGGTCGCATCAAAGATTTGGGTGCGGTCCCCGATAATGAGCGCCTTGAGCACACCCTGGACTTCAGGCGATCCGGCATTTCCAACCAGATCGGCAAATTGGCTGCGCGCCCGTTGGATGGCCGGCAATATACCTGTCGGCGGCAATTTTGCGGCAATGCGTATGTTGTCTGCTTTAACGTAGGCAGTGGCCAAAATCCCTTTGAAAACCATGTAGCGCTTATAGTCGAAGCCGCCGGGGTTATTAAAATTGCGAATCGAACGGATTCTGGCTTTGAAACGGATTTTATCCCCCCTATTGATATCCGGCGGTTGCCCCACTACGGTCACCCGCAACAAACCGGTAACCGCATGGGTTTGATGATCCGCATCAAGAGACGCAACCCGCAAATCAAATCTGGTGCGGTTTCTGATTTGCCATGGCTGATTATCGATTTGCCCGGAGATACCCCAGCGGTGGGTGTCCGTGTAATGGCGGATATGATGGGCGGGAATCCGGGGCGACAGCCACGGCTGAATCGACAGGTAGCCCACGGAGGCCAACAGCAACATTGCCCCGTAGAAAGCCGGTTTAGAAAGATAAAGACAGATCAGAACAGATGCACCGCAAACAATCGCCAGCAGGCCGACACCAGCGGCAAAGCCCGGGAAGCGGTCCCCCAGAGCGATGCCGACCATCAGGGCAATCAGCATAGGAATCAGCGGTCGGAAATAAAAACGGTCATTCATGGCAAGGCTGTTCCTAATTGAGCGAATACCGCTCAATTGGATTCTGTCCAATTGGGATATCATTTGATCCGCGAAATGGTGGCACCCAAACCGGCAAACTTCTTTTCGAGCGCCTGATAGCCGCGGTCCAAATGATAGACGCGATTAACCTGGGTGGTACCTTCCGCCACCAGGCCGGCGAGGATGAGGGAGGCGCTGGCCCTCAGATCAGTGGCCATCACCTGGGCAGCTGACAAATGGGGCACGCCTTTGACGATGGCGGTGTTGCCGGACACTTGGATATCGGCTCCCATTCGTCTTAATTCACTGACGTGAATAAAACGGTTCTCAAAAATGGTTTCCGAAATCATGCTGGTGCCGCCGGCGATACTCATCAGCACCATAAACTGGGCCTGCATGTCGGTAGGAAATCCCGGATAGGGTTGGGTCTTGATATCGACGCTTTTGAGGGGGCCTTCATGATTCACATGGACGACCTGGCCGTCGATCTTGATGTCAGTGCCGGTAAGCCGCAATTTGTCTATCAGGGCGCCAAGATGGTCCGGTTCCGAATCGAAGATGGTGACACTGCCCCCGGTCAGGGCTGCCGCCATCATAAACGTACCCGCTTCGATACGATCGGGAATGATGGTGGCCTCAACCGGTTTCAAAGACGAGACCCCATGGATGGTGATGACCGAGGTGCCGGCCCCATGAATGTCGGCGCCCATTTGCGTTAAGGTGTCTGCCAGGGCAATAATTTCGGGCTCTCGGGCGGCGTTGCGCAATACCGTCGTCCCGTTGGCCAGGGTGGCCGCCATCATCATATTTTCGGTCCCGGTCACCGTTACCACATCGAAATAGATGTCGGTGCCCTGCAGGCGACCGGCCGATGCTTCCACGTAACCGTGTTTCAATTCAATGGAAGCACCCAGAGCCGCCAGACCCTTTAAATGCAAATTGATGGGTCGCGCGCCGATGGCACACCCCCCCGGCAGCGATACCCGGGCCTTGCCCAATCTGGCCACCAGCGGGCCAAGGACCAACACGGAAGCCCGCATTTTCCGCACCAGGTCATATTCAGCCTCATGCTGAATCTGTCCACCGGCATCGACGCGAACCGTATCGGCCCCGGTTTCAACCCGGGCGCCAAGGTTCTCCAGCAGCAAGGCGGTGCTATGTATATCCTGCAACTGGGGCACATTGGAAAAAGTACTGGTCCCCTCGGTCAGAAGGGCAGAAATTAAAATCGGTAAAGCGGCATTCTTCGCCCCGCTGATGTGTACGTCGCCCCTGAGCGCCCGGCCCCCTTCGACGATGATTTTATCCATAAGAACCTCTGTTGATAATGACTAATGATTATTGATCATTGAAAAATTGCGGCATGCTGTCTATTTGATTATGTGAGAAGAGAGAAATTTTTAGGACAAAACCCCTTTGGATAGAGCCAAGGAAATGATCTTCACCGCAAGCGCATGCTGTCTGGGACCATTAGGAATCGTTATACATGAACCGGTGACAGCGAAGAAATCTGTCAGACCCCTTCGTCCCGCAGAAAAACAAAATAACCTGTTTTTAGTTTTTTGCGGTTCATTCATTACGGCGCCTTATGGTCGCGTTCATGGGGTTGTGGTGAAGATTATTCCCGGAGCGGCCCGGCTTTACCCCCTCCGAGTCCTCAATTACCTGATAGCGGTATTTTTTATTGGGGTAGTTCACACAATCAAGATTCCACCAATATTCAATCTGCTTTCGTCAATAGTCAATAAAAAAGCGCCCTCCCCTTCCACCCTATTTGGGATAAGCGCTTTTGACAGACCCTTGGGAGCGGATTTTAGTGATGATCTGCGCCATGTCCTTTCATCGTGTCATAGACGGCTTTGATGATACAGTACGTCAATCCCATTCCCATAACTGACAGGGCAAACCACAGACCGCCCATAAACAGCAGGTGGCCTGCATCCCAAATCCATTCAAAATGAAACGGAAACATTATCGTCCTCCCTCAAGGGGTTCATAGGTTCACGGTTCACCGTTCAGGGTTACCCTGTTTCTATTTCCCCGGATTTCTCGCTAGGCTTATTTTCGAATATTTCTTTCTACAATATTACTGCTTCGGGTGCATCCCCAACCTCGGAACCCTGAACCCTGAACTTTGAACGGCAATCAGGCTTCCGCCGGTTCAGGCTTCCCGGCAGGGGTTTCTTCCACGGCTTCCTCCCCCTGGGCTTCGGGTTCGGTTGCAGCAACCTCGGCCACCGGTGAATCAGGGGGATTTAATTCCAGTTCCTGGGGAAATATCGGCAAATAGCGATACGAGATCGATATCGCAATCGTTCCCATTGCCACGGGCAAAAGGGTGGTAGCGACTTCCTGCCAACTCGGGAAGTACGGCACCCAGCCTTCAAATGTCAATACCGGAATCGCCAGGACCTGCAAGACCATTACCCAGCGGTTGAGGCAGACGCCCAGAACCGCCAGAATGACGGCCAACCATAAGGTCGCCGGGGTTTTACGGCCTTTATCGGTGATCAGAATCGCCGCCGGAACGATCCCGCAAAGCCCGATTTCCGCAATCAGGATCCACAGGCCGTACCAGGAACCCGGGTTGTTGGTGTAAAAGTCCAAAAAGGTGAAGCCCTTGGCAGGCGCGGTCACCATGGCCCAGTAAATGGTATCAATAATCTTGGCCGTGATATAAGCGGCCAGCATCCACCCGGAAATTTTGGCCAACAATTCGACGACATTGTCCTTGACCAGCTTTTTGCGTGCCGCGGTTTCGGTAATTTTCGTAATCAGAATGGTAAAACACGGTCCACAGGCGGCCGCCGACCAGGTGAACAAAAAGAAGGTCCAGGGCCATACGAAAATACCTTCACGAAATCCAAAGGGCCGTCCGAACATCACGCCGGGCACACCGCCCAACGAACCCTGGTGGAAGAAGGAAAGAAAGGCACCGGTAGCGGCAAACACGGCCATGATCTCGTGCATGTTGTGGCTCAGATTATGGAAAAAGGGCACCTTATCGATCTGGCGATTTTCCAGAATCATGGGTACATATTCGATGGTCAAAACACCCAGATAGGCGGTCAGGCAGAAGGCCACCTCGGTAAGCATGGAGTGGACATTGGCATGCCAGAAAATAAACCAGCCGCGCAAGGGCTGCCCGACATCAAATCCCAAAATCATCAGAGCCGAAACATAGCAGTAAAATCCGACCAGGACGGCAAAATTGACGATGTTCTTCAATTCATCCTTGCCGATAATGTAGCGCAGAAATCCGGTGAAAAAGGCACCGCCGCCCAGGGCAATGATCGCAAGATCAGCCCAGATCCACAGGGCGAATCCATAGGCGTTGTTCATGTTGGTTTGATTCAACCCCTTGAAATACACCAGCACCATGGCCAAGAGGCCCCACAACAGGACGACACTGACGGCCCCGATCCACAGCAAGAATTGCAACGTCGGACAGCGTTTAACTCCTTTGGGGATTAATGCAGAATCCATAAGTACAGTGCTCCTAAATCTGTCTGGTTATTTTTTAATTACTTTTCGCAACAACCTTGAGATACTAAATTCGCTTTTATCGATTAACCGCTGATTAGGGATTAGCGTCTGTTAAACCTATTCCAGCGTTTTAAAATCAGCCAGAATTCCATAATTATTCATTCGTCATTCGTCATTGCCTACCCGTGTCTAACCCTACCTTCTTCTTTAAGATAGTTGTCGCCGGCCCGTCGGACCCACTCCCGGCTGGAAAGGTAGTAAACCTTGGTATTCACACCCAGCCTTTCCAGCAGCCGGAAGGCTTTGGGATTGCGGGGTTTGCCACCGTGCCGGTTGTCGGGTTTGGCAATCTGATGCACGGCGTGGTCCGGGTTGTTGAGATCCCCGAAGGTGATGGCACCGGCCGGACAGGCCTGGGTGCAGGCCGTCTGATATTCACCTTCCTCCAAATGCCGTCGATCTTCCATGTAAGCTTTCTCCTTGGCCAGCTGGTAACGATGGATACAAAAACTGCATTTCTCGACGACACCGCGCATCCGAACCGACACATTGGGATTCAAGGATTTTTCCATTCCATCCGGCCAGACCGGATCCCACCAGTTAAACTGGCGGACATGAAATGGACAGGCCCCCATGCAATAACGGCACCCGAAGCAGCGGGTATAAATCTGGCTGACGATGCCGGTGTCCATGTCATAGTCGGTGGCCGTTGCCGGGCAGACGGACACACAGGGTGAATGGCCGTGGTGCCCCTCACAATGCTGGCAGGGTCGGGGTAAATAACATTCTTCGGAATCCGGATAGGCTTTGCCGTTGGTTAAACGATAAACCCGCATCCAGGCAACACTGAGCAGTTTGTCGGTGTCATCCTCTCGGAAAGGCACGTTGTTTTCAGCCATACACGCAATCGTACAGGTGCCGCAACCGGTGCATTTATCCAGATCGATGACCATTCCGAACTTTTTAGCATTTTCAACTTTCATCAGAACCCCTTGGAAATGACCTTTTTTTAATGTCAAATGACAATTTAAAACCCGCTAATCGTTTAATCTTAATTCGGTATGCATGTCCTTTTTCGTTGAGAGCAAACAAAAATTGATAACGATAGAATGCCTTCATTCGTCATTCGTCAACACTCAATATTCATTTAGTTCAGGCTTTGCTGAGTTTAGCCCGAACGCCCCAGGCCGCATCCAGGCCGGTGGCCGCGTCTTCCAGCGGTTCGGTCAGCGTATTGTAATTGACGCCTTTGCCGGCCAAGAATTTATCATAGGCCGTGTGCCCCAGCCCCCGGGGAATGGCGATGACCCCGGGCATGATACCGTCAAAAAAGTAAATCTTAACTTTAGCCTTGCCCTTGGGTGTGGTCAGGGTGGCATATTTTCGATCCGACAAGCCCAGCTTTTTGGCCGTCGCCGGGTTGATCTCAACCAGCACATCGTTGCCCGTTAATACGGTGTCTTCAAGTGCTTTTACGAGAAACGGCGGTGATCCGATATAACCGCTGGTAAGCCGCATGGTATCGTAGGGTACCAGCAACAACGGGTAAAATGAATCATCGCCCGCGGCTCGCACGGTATGGTAAACGGGCAAAGCGTTGACGTCGCTGTTGCTGAATTCAAATTTCGATGAGTCGGTTTCGAATTCCTGGGGTTGGGCGGCGATTGAAAATTCATCGTCCACCCAGTACCCATTTTCCAGCAGGGTGTCCCACTTGTCCGCAAGCGTTTCCTCAAGGCAGGCCGCATAGGATTCCCAGGCGAACGCATCGCCCACGGTACCGCCCATTTTCTGGGCCAGCTGGATTACGGCGTCACCGGTATGCATGGTATTGTATAGCGGCTCAACCACCGGCTGAGCCAGGCCGATAACCGGCTGGGGCAATCCCCGGGCAAAGGGCACGTCCTCGTAACCCTCGAGAAAGACATGGTCGGGTAATATCAGATCGGCGCTGGCCGCAGTTTCATCCATAAAGGACGAGAAACTGACCACCAGCGGTATTTTGTCAAAGGCTTGGGCAACCGCCGCGGTATCTGCCATGCTGTACATGGGGTTGGCGCCGGCAACAAATAGCACCTGGACGGGCGAATCCTGGCTGGAATTTACGATTTCCGGTAACCGATTCAGCAGGTAGCGCGTCGATCTATATTTACCGCGTCCGGCACCGTCCACCCGCGCCTGCTGCATTCCCTTGGCCGCAGTGGCATCCATTTCGACATCGGGCCAGCTGATGTATTCCGGCTCGGGAACAGCCACCAGCCCCCCGTCCCTGTTGATGCTGCCGACCAGTGCGTTTAGAATATGAACCGCCAGAAAATCCTGCAGGCTGCCCGGGCTGGTTCCGGCTCCCCTGCCGCAAATGGCCAGCGGCCGGCGGGCACCTGCAAATTCTCTGGCCAGGGCAGTGATATCCGCGGCATCCAGACCGGTCATTTTGGAAACGACAGCGGGCGAAAACCCGTCGGTTACCAGTTTTTGGTATTCGGCCAACCCGGCCGTGTTGTTCGCAACAAAGTCCTGATCAAACAGGCTTTCCTTGATAATGACATTTCCGAGGCCCAGGGCCAGGGCACCTTCGGTGCCGGGCCTGACCGCTATCCATTTGTCGGATTTGGCGGCTGTTTTGGAAAGGCGTGACTCGATTTGATCCAGACGGCCGCCTTTTTCCTTCAGCGCGCTGTTGCCCCGGAACATATAAACCGGGGATTCCCACCCCTCGACCAGTCCACTGCCGAAGCTCAGAACAAAATCCGAATTCTGAATATCGAATCCCGGTGTGGCCCTGACACCCTGCGTTAAATACAGGGCCAGTTCATAGTTGTCCAGGATCGAAGGCGTTCGAATGAAATTGGGAGACCCGTACACGCTTAAAAACCGGTTCAGCAGCTCGGGGACCGTCCCCCGGTCCGAATCACTGATGCAGGCCAAGGCATGGGATTGCCCGCTGGACCTTAACTCATTTAGTTTTGCGGCAACCTCGTCCAGGGCGGCATCCCAGGAAATTTTGCGCCAACTGCCGTTTACTTTCTTCAGGGGCGTTTTTACGCGGGTGGGACCGTACAACAGCTGAGGGGCTGAGACGCCCAGGGTACACACACCGCCGTCATTGACCGGATGGCCTGCCATTCCCTCTATTTTGACAACCCTGTCTTCCACCAGCCTCACGCTGATGCCGCATCCTCCCGGACACAGGGTGCAGGTAGAATTGACATAGGTGGTTTCGCCCTTTTGCGGAACGGGCGTCCAGGGCCAGTTCTGGGACCAGATGGAAAGATCATCGGTCAACTTCCAGGGCAGCGGAGAAAGCGCCGTGCCGGCCGCACCGCCGATAACAAAGGATAAGAAACTGCGTCTGTCTATTTTCATCGAATTATCCCCGTAATGATTAAACCTGTTGGTTGTTACGCGACTACATCAATGGGCCCAACAACCCATGAGCGGGTCAGCTTCTCAACCGGATTACTTGTGGCAGACGAAACAACCGCCTCTCAGGGTTTGAACGCTGCCCTGATTGACGTTGTTGCTCACGTGACATTCGGAGCAGTCATCCATTTTCATCCGATCCCACGAATTGAATTTGATCCCCGCGATGTTTTTCCCCCAGATATCCCTGCTGTAGCCGGAAATCCGATTGGCCTCATAGGGCTTCAGACTTTCGGACTCGCCGATATGGCCATGGCAGGTGACGCACTCCATCTGGCCCAATTTAACATGGGCCACATGAGAGAAAAATACGCAATCCGGTTGTCGGGAATACACCAGCCACGGTACTTCTCTTTCTTTGAGAACATACTCGTTGACGAATTTCGCTTCCTCTTCACTCTCCCCCTGTACCTCTTCGTGGCAGTCAATGCACTGGGCCAGCTTCGGCACCCCTGAATAAGTGCCGTCTTCCCGGAAAAAATGACAGCTTTCACAGCCCTCATCAACCAGTTCGTTGTGCAGGGCGTGGTTGAATTGAATGGGCTGCTGCTTTCGGGAATACAGTAACTGGGGGAAAATGACCCATCCGAGCACCAGACTGGCCACCAGCCCAAGTATGAAAAACAGGGTGATGGGGCCGCCGGCTCCCTGATCGGGATCGGGTTGCTCGGGGTCGGTGGAAGGGGTGAGGGATGCTTGCTCCTGAGCTTGTGCGGAAATCTCGTTCGCTTTATCCTCTGTGCTCATAGAAACTCCGTTGCGCTAAAGTTGGTGATGATACAAGTCAAAGAAACCACAATCAAACTTTGCTTTCTCCCCACTGGAAAATAACCTGCGGTTTAGTACCTTATTGGCTTAAATTTTGTCAAGCAAAAATCAGAAACTAAAACCATCTCAAAAAAACCTGGATCGCTTCTAAAAAGATCCGTAACTATGCAGTCCCGGCAGCAGATTCACACCGAAATAAGTAAACAGCACTGCCGCAAATCCGATCATGGAAAGAAACGCAATCCGCTTGCCGTGCCAGCCGCGCATCAGGCGGGCATGCAGCAGGGTGGCATAAACAAACCAGGTAATCAGCGACCAGGTTTCTTTCGGATCCCAACCCCAGTAACGCCCCCAGGCGGAGTTGGCCCATACGGCGCCGGTGATAATACCGATCGATAAAAACAGAAAGCCCAGCAGAATGAGCTGGTAACCCAGTTCATCGAGAATCCGGGGTTCCGGGAATCTGTCCAGCAATTTGGCCTTGGCTTCTGCCGGCAGATTGCGGGCCAACAAGAGGATGCCATAAAACACCAGACAGATGGGGATCGCAACCAACAAGGCGAATAACCAGCTGCTCACAAAAAGAACCCGGCTGAACAGCACGGCAAAAACAAACAGGACCACAGGCTTGACGATTTGCACCCAATTCACCGGGTCGTCGTCCCGGCCCTTTTTGATCAGGTACATGCCGCTGATGCCGAACGCCAGGGCAAACGCGGCATAGCCGATAAAACAGGTGATCACATGGGCGATCAACCAGTTGCTTTTGAGGGCCGGGATGAGGGGTTGAATGGCACTGGTAATACCGGGCTTCAACGAGGCATAGGCCATCACCAGGCAGGCAATCGGGGTGGTGAAGGCCCCGATAATCCGGTTTTCGATCTTGCGTTCGATGATCAGGTAAATCAGTACGATGACCCAGGCAAAAAAAACGAGGGATTCGTATAGATTCGAAAAAGGTGCGTGACCGATGCCGAGTTGATAGGATTCGATCCATCGCACCAGAATCCCGGCGGTATTTCCGATTAATCCGACCAGCGCAACCCAGGTGGCGAATCGGCCCAAAATTTGTTTTCTAAAAATCCAGGCGCAGACGTATAAAAACCCTGCCAGGCCGTAAACGAAAGTAACTATTGATAATATTAACGAACCGCTCATAATCGTTCCCTTTTAAAATCGTTGCCCACCATCTGTAGACACCCGCCCCTGCGCGGCAATTTATTGTTGTTCTGATTGGTCAGGTTCCAAATTTTTCCTCTGAGAGCGTTTGCGCAAGCATCTTTATTTTGCGCTCGTTTCCGAGCTTATTCTTGTTGGCGGTGCCGGATACCACCACCCGGCAATTGGGACCGGATTCGATGACGTCGACGCAAACCTGCCGGTGGGACATAAAAAAGGTAATATAACAACCGATGATAATCAGAATAAACCCCGTGTATACTACCCAAACGCCGGGATCCCGGGAAACTTGAAGACCGGTGTAATAACGCTGTTCAGCCGGCTGAGCTTTGATACCGGACACGGATATATGCACATCGTCCTTGCGGTTTTGGTTGAAAATGGGTCCCATCTTGTCGAAGCTTGGAAATTTAACCGGAAGCACCACCTCCACGTCAGCACCACCGTTCTGATGGAGCGTGCCGACAATGGTGGCACCCAAATCCTGACCCCGGAAATCATACGAGCTTTTAAATTCATCAACGCTAAACGTTCCCATGTTTTCCGGAATCTTAATCCGTTGACCGATGGCCGCTTTCTTCTGGTAGATCATTCCGGTGGTCTTGCTGGTGAATACCAGGGTCAACTCATTCGGCATCCGGACATCCTGGGGGCGGGGCGGCAACGGACCGTAGCTCGACTGAAAGATTCGGATGCCCTTGTATTGGAGGGGGTCATTGACAATGATATCCTGGGACTTAACGACCTTGTCCTGTTCGATAATGGACAGGCTGGACCGGAATTCTTCCGGAGCTCCATTGGGATAAAAGCTTACCTTAAAGTCATCGCACCGGATGGCAAAATCAAGTTGCAGCATCTGGTTGCGGTTGTGCAGCTGAATTTGCCGGGAGGCTTCACCCGGAGCCAGGCTGAGGAAACCCTCAAATCCGAACCGGGTTCCAATCACCCCACCGACAAGCATGCAGATGACGCTGAGATGAACGACATACACGCCGATGCGCGTCCAGCGCCCCTTTTCGCCCAATACGGTATAACCGCTGTCGGTCTGTTCAACCCGGCAGTAACGAAAATTGTCTGAAACAACTGTCTGATACCGCGTTTGCAGCTGTTCGCCGGACCCATTGGGTGTAAATTCCTCTTTGCGCTCGAGTCGCCGGAAACGCGCCAGGTTAAATTTGGGACGCTTCGGAAAAATGATGCGCCAGGTCGCAGAGAGCCGATCAATGGAGCAGACCAGAATATTCAGAGCCAGCAGGAGCATCAGGGTTTGAAACCACCACGAGTGATACAGGTCCAAGAAACCGAGCAGGTCGAAAAACCGATAAAGGAAAGGCCCGAAGGCCTTCAGGTAGGCCTGGGGAGCCTCGTTTTGCGGGATCAGCGTGCCGATGATGGATGTAACCGCCAGCGTCAACAACAGCACGACGGTCAAACGGACAGATGTAAAGAATTTCCAAATTTTATTTAAGGGATCTGCCGCAATGTCCTGGTTGCCCATAAGCTGTCCTTCCAAAAAAGTTTAAGCTTTTTCTCATACCAAATAGATCGGCATCAGGCAACAGGGAAATAGGATTTGGGGTTCTGGGTTCCAAGGCTCAGGGTTCCGCGTTGGGGGACTGGGTCGCGCTAAACCTTAGCACCTTTGAACCCTGAACCTTGGAACCCCTTGAACAAAAAAAGCCCTCAACCGCACGCACTAGCATGGTGGATTGAAGGCCTTTATGACGATGGTTTCAGGCAATCGAGATAAATCGATCATTTTTTTACATACAAACCACGGGATTTGGCATAGACTTGGCCTTTTTTGGAAAGTTTGTAAAGGGCGTTGCTCAACTGCCGGGCATCGAGTTTGGTTCTTTGCTTCAACTGGGCGACGGTAACACCCTTTTTGCTGTGCTTGATGGCATCGAATACCGTATCCAGTACGGTTTTGCCCTTGGCTCCAGCAGCCTTTTTGGCGGCGGGTTTGCGGGCCGGGGCAGCCTTGGTTTTGGCCGCCGCCTTTTTGGCAGGTTGAAGTTTATCGACTTGTTTTGAAATCCGCTCCACCTGCTTGGAAAGGGCTGCCAGCGATTTGGAGACGGTTTTTAATTGGGTTTCTAATTTCGACATGGGTAGTTCCTCCCTTGAGCTTTTACTTCAGCGTTTTCTTCTCCTGGTGAGTCTTTTCGAACAGTAAGACAGCTTATAGGGAAAGTCAACTTGGGCGTACTGCCACGGAGAAGATCTGCCGTGAGGTTAACTGCCCAAAAGTGGCGGGCATGATAATTTGAAGCAGCACAGATCTATGACGGCTGTTGACAAAGCAACGGGAATGTGAAAGGTAGGCGTTTTATCTAAAATTGAATAGAAATACATTCTAGTGATTTTTTTTAATGCCAGAGCAATCTACTCCTTCCAATAGCGGTCAATTCCGCATCCCTTACGAGACCCGGCTAAATGCCTCGCAGTATGAAGCCATCACCGCCACCGAAGGTCCGCTGCTCGTCATCGCAGGGGCCGGCAGTGGAAAAACACGCACGTTGACCTACCGGGTGGCCCGTCTGGTGGAAGCAGGCGTTTCACCGTCTGGCATTCTTCTATTAACCTTCACTCGCAAGGCAGCCCAGCAGATGCTGGAGCGGGCTACCGAGTTGCTCGATAGCCGATGCGGCAAAGTCGCCGGCGGCACCTTTCACTCGTTTGGCAACAGTATCCTGAGAAAGTATGCACCCCACATGGGGCTTGCGCCGGGCTTTGCCATTATGGACCGCGCAGATGCCGAAGCCGCCATCAGCATCCTGCGCAAAGAGATTCATGCCGGGCCCAAGCATCGATCATTTCCGCGCAAGCACACCCTGGCCAATATCTTCAGTCGGGCAGTGAACAAAATGACGACCATCGAAGATGTGGTCTACGACGATTATGCCCACCTGTCATCGGATATGGAAGCGATCGCCCTTATATTTCAAGCCTATCAAAACCATAAACGTGAACATCAACTGCTTGATTTCGATGATCTTCTGGTATACCTGCAGCAGCTATTGAAAGGTCATCCCGACATCCGCGAACGCATCGCCTCATCTTATCGCTACATAATGGTGGATGAATATCAGGATACCAATAAGATTCAGGCGGAAATTTTATACTTACTGACCGGTGTCCATCAAAATATCATGGTGGTTGGCGATGATTCCCAGAGTATTTATGCCTTCCGGGGGGCTAATTTCAGAAACATTATGGAGTTTCCCAAAATGTTTCCCGGCACCCGGATCATCACCCTGGAAGAAAACTATCGCAGTGTTCAGCCCATTTTGAATCTTACCAATGTCATCATCGACCAGGCCATGGAAAAGTATTCCAAAACCCTCTTTACCCGGCGGGAGGGCGGTTCAACCCCCGTGCTGGTCAGCGCCCGGGATGAAAACAGTCAGTCCCTGTTTGTCGTTCACAAGATCCAGGAATTAATTGACCAGGGCGTTGCCCTGAACCAGATTGCGGTGCTGTTCAGGGCCGGTTTTCATTCCTTTGATCTGGAGATCGAGCTGAACCGGGAACAGATGCCTTTCATCAAGGTTGGCGGGTTCAGGTTTGTCGAATCCGCCCATATCAAAGACGTGCTGGCGCACCTGCGGGTGATCGCCAATCCCCATGACCGTATCAGCTGGTATCGGATTTTGCTGCTTATCAACAAGATCGGCCCCACCACCGCCCAGAAAGTGTTTGAGGCGATAAGGAATGAGGGATCGGGGTACACCGGCTTGCTGACAGTTAACTCAACCGGCGGCGCGCTTAAAGGTTTAAAGCGGCTCAAGGAACTTTTTGCACAGATCGACAGCTTTCCCATGTCGGTGGTCAAAATGGGAGAGGCCGTCGTCAAGCACTATTTGCCGATTTTAAAAGAGCGCCATGACGACCATCCCAAACGGGAAAAGGATCTCGAACAATTGCTGGCCATTATGGAACGCTATGATAACTTGGGAAATTTTCTAACCGATATGGCCCTGGAACCTCCCAATACCAGTGTCGGCGACACCTTTGCAGCCGAAAGCGCCGCCAAGGATCGGCTGGTTCTGTCCACCGTCCATTCGGCCAAGGGACTGGAATGGCACACCGTATTTATTATCTGGGCCTTGGACGGTCGCTTTCCCTCCGCGCAGTCCATCTACAAAGCAGAGGATCTTGAGGAAGAATTGCGTTTGATGTACGTTGCCGCAACCCGCGCCCGGGAAAATCTGTATTTTACCTACCCGGGGCAGGTCTATGACCGCAGTGTCGGTGTGATGTTGAACCAGCCCTCGCGCTTCATCGCCATGGTGCCGGAGGACATTCTCGAACACCGCTGGGCGGAGTCTAATTTCTGATCCAGGTGCTCGATGTGGTCACGCAAGGCGTCTAGCGTGCCGATCGACAAGTCAGAGACTTCTGAGATACACGCCGCGATGCGCTAGGCACCCTGCGCTTTGCCTTTACATCCGAAATCGAACGATACCAAAATATAGATTGATCGAAACACTATCCCGTGATATGTCCCCCTGAAAAGCCGCTCAAGTGCCGGAGGCTCCCTTTGGCCGCCGCCCCCGGTTCAACTCAATACATAGATTATTATCTCCAGGTTAATGATTCCTGAATACTATATACTCGTCATTGGCTATATCTTCGGATTCTATATGGCATGGAACATCGGGGCCAACGATGTCGCCAATTCGATGGCCTCCGCCGTCGGTGCCAAGGCAATCACCATCCGGCAGGCTATTTTTATTGCCGGGATCCTGAATGTTGCCGGGGCGGTCTTCATCGGCTCCCATGTCACCAATACCATTCGCAAGGGCATCGTTTCGACGGATATTTTAGCCGATCCCCACGTGGCGCTCATCGGGGCGCTGTCCGCTCTGCTGGCGGCAGCCCTCTGGGTAAGTTTTGCAACCTGGAAATCATTGCCGGTGTCAACCACTCACTCGATCGTAGGGGCCATGATCGGCTTTGGCATCATGGCCGGCGGTCTCGGGGTCATCAATTGGGTCAAACTGGCCGCCGTCGTCATGAGTTGGATCATTTCACCGGTTTTTAGCCTGATCATCTCTTTTGTCATGTTCAAAGCGATTGTCAAACTGGTCATGATCAAACAAGATGCCTTCATCAGGGCATTGCGTCTGTCACCGGTATTCATCGGTCTGGCGGCGTTTGTCGTGGTGTTATCCTTTTTGTTTAAAACCCCGCTCGGCAAGACGCTCTCTATCGATAACTGGACCGCGCTGCTGGTGGCCCTCATCCTGGGGGGCGCCGTCGGGTATGCGGGCAAAGCCGCTTTAAAACGGTTTGTGGACAGTGACGAGGACGACGGGACGGAACAGGTTTTCCGTAAAATTCAGATCGGGACATCCTGTTATGTCGCGCTGGCCCAGGGTGCCAATGATGTTGCCAATGCCATTGGTCCGTTGGCCGTCATTTATTTTTTGGTAAACACCGGCACCGTCGGCGCCAAAGTTCCCGTACCGGCTTGGCTGCTCCTGTTTGGCGGCATCGGCATCGCCTGCGGCATTGGCATGGCCGGCCACCGGGTCATGGAAACCATCGGCACCAAAATTACCACCCTGACCAACACGCGCGGTTTTTCAGTGGATTTTGCAGCGGCATCAACGGTGCTGTTGGCATCCAAAATGGGGCTGCCGGTATCCACGACCCATGCGGCCGTAGGCGGCGTATTGGGCGTCGGTCTGGCAGGTGGCATCGAGGCCGTCAACTTCCGAATCGTGTTTCAGATAATGCTTTACTGGGTTCTTACGGTCCCGGCCGCGGCAATCACCGCCATGGGCCTATTTAAGGTTCTGCAGCTGTTTTATTAGGGGAAAGATATTGACGAACAACTGGAATGACGATTGGCGAACGACGATGGTCGAATGAAGGATTTCAATCGATTTCTTTTATTCAATCTCATCTTGATTGCCGGCGAGTCGAAGATTCTGATTTCTTAGTAAAATTCGACATTCGACATTCGTCATTCCCAAGGGGGCATTATGCGCATACCATTCATATCAATGTTTATGACGTCACCGTTCGAGGGCCTGCTGGAGCACGCGGAGAAGATCAAAGAATGTGTCTGGGCTTTCCAGCAGGCCATTGAATGTCATATTACCGACCAGTGTGAAAGCTTCGAGGAGTTCAGAAAGGACGTCGATAATCTGGAAAGCGAGGCGGATGCAGTGAAACGGCGTATTCGCGGACACCTGCCCAAGGGGACGCTGCTACCGGTGGATAAATTTGAACTGTTTCGTTACCTGCATGAGCAGGACAAGGTGCTGGATGCGGTTGAAGAAGCGCTGGATTGGATATCCTTCAGATCCGAGCCCGGCATACCGGATGCGCTTCATAAGGACTTTTTCTTGCTCGTCGATGCCGTTCTGGATCCCGTGGAGGAGATGTGCCGCATGGTGGCCGAGGCCAGGAAATATTTTACGTCATTTTCAGAAAAACAGCGGCGGATGATCAAGGACATCATCCATACCTTGCGCCAGCAGGAGCATGAGGCCGACAAAGTTGAAGACGGGATCAAGGCCAAGGTGTTGAATATGCAAATCGATCCGGTTACCGTCTTTCACATGATCCGGTTGGCCGAAACCATCGGTTCCATTGCCGACCATTCTGAAAACGCCGGGGATATGATGCGGGCCATGCTGGCACGCTAACAGCTGATGGGTTGATTAAGTTAATTGAGTTGATTGAGTTGGTCAAGATGCCCGGATCTGGATATAGTTCATTTTTCAGCCAAAATCTGAGATCCGGGCTTTTT
>JAFDCJ010000015.1 GCA_019312835.1 Deltaproteobacteria bacterium | reverse complement strand
TTCGAAGGCCAGGGGTCCGTAACACTGTTCAATCTCATAGTTCAGAAGATCCTGAAAGGTCACGGTGGCGAACACCCTGGTGTCTGCCGCCACCTCGGCGCGAACACGGTCGTAAACCGAGCGGTACAGCCCCACCAACCCGTCCCATTTGGCCGGGCAAAGGGTCTTGAACATGTTGACCTCGATCATGACGGCAACATAGTCGGGCCGGAGCTTGTCATATAGGTAAAGGACGAAGTTGCGATAACTTCTTTCGAGATCAAAAGAGGCCATGACCGGTCCGGTTCCGGGGTCGTACTGAAAATTGACGACCGTGCCGGGGCCCACATCCGGGCAGTCGCCGGTAATTTCCACCTACAGATCCTCATCAATCCGGCAGCGCTCCAGTTTGTTCCGCAGGCCGTGCAAAGGGGTCACCGCCAGATAGCTGAACGGTAATGCGGCAAAATGGACGGCAAAAGCGTTAATCCAGTCAAGCAGGTTGGCATCGATGCGCGCATCGAAAAAATCGATGCGGCTGGTTCCCAACGGCGGGTCTGCATCAAAGGCGAGCCAGGGAACCGCCCGGTCCCAGTGTAGCACCGCCAGGTCCGAGTCCGCTGCGATCTGGGCCAGCCATGCAGCGGTCTGGTCGTCTTCCTCGATGCTGTAAAAACAATCGCCCCGCCCCACGCAGCTGTCGTCTCGAAGGTTGTGCTGAATCCGGAACTGCAATATGCCCATCAATGGCCGCAACGGTTCGTCATTGCCATCTCCGCCACCCGAACCGCCGCCGCATCCGAAAATGCCAAGCACTGTAATTATTATTCCAAGTATTGCCGAACGCAAAGTCTTTCCCTTCTGCCGGTTGATAGATGGCCGGGCAAAAATACCATATTTTGGATTAACTTACGGCCATCTGTCTTTTTCATCCAGATAAGACAACCTGGGTTTTCCCCCGTTCAGTTTCAGATGGCTTCGAAGCGGCGGCCGAATTGATTCAAATAGATCATTTCCTCGAGGCCTTTTCTGCCCCGGGGGATATGCTTGCCGGCGGGTAGGCCCAGGGTCATACAGATTACCACTTTTTTATCCGTGGGTATGTTCAGGATGCGTTTGACATGGGCCTCGTCGAAAGCGCCGATCCAGCAGGTTCCGTAACCAAACTCAACCGCCTGAAGCGCAAACTGGGTTAGCGCGATCGTGATATCCACCATGTGCCACTTGAGGGTGGGATCTGCCACGCCGGCAATGAAATAGGCGCACTCCCTGACAAACCGCTGGTGGCTGCAGGCCGGCACAAGCCGTTGCTTTAGCTCCGGTTCTTTGACAAAAACAAACTCCCAATTCTGGTAGTTATTCGCTGAGGCCGCCAGCTGCAGGGCTTTGAAGAGCATATCCAGGTGTTCGGCGGGAATCGAGGCATCGGCATAGCGTCGAATGCTCAGTCGTTTTTGAATCGCTTCGTGAACTTGCATGGCGAGTCATTCCTTTCTATTCACAACGTCGATTTTATCCACAAGGTGCGGATGTATGAAAGATTCAAATCCAGCTGTCGCCAACCAGATTTATATCATAAACATTTTCGCATCAACCAAAAATGCGGCTGCGCGTGTAGGCGGCTTGCAGCCGCAATATTGTAGGGGGTTGTTTTGCAATCGCGGCTGCGACAAAATTTGGGACACCGGGCAGATTGGAAAAGCAGGTGGAAAAAGTGGTGAAGACGATTTTGAAAAAGATGGATATCGCCACGGGAGCCGATACAAAGGCCTGGCAAAAAGAAATTCGGCCTCTCGGGAAAGCCGGCAGCAGTGCCAGCGCCGCAAAACCAGCCCGCAGCACGACTGCCGGACGTGCCAGAAAAAAACCGCCAGCACTGTTGCCCAAAAACGAACCACGGCAGGCGCCAAAAAAAGAGCGCTGCTGGGGGTGCCAGGAAGCGTGCGGCTACCGCAGGGCGCAAAACGCCCACCGCCAAAACAACTAAAAAATGATTTCAGAAGGGGACGTCCAATGGAAAGTTATAATTTTATGGACGTCCCCAAAATTCAAGCTTATAGAAAGGCACAAAAGCAAGCCCTTCTCTTAATTCCTTAGGGGTTACGCCATCACATCCGCGATTATTTTCTTCAGAAATTTGGCGCCCACTGCTGTTCTCAGGTTCAGCTTTGATTTCAACTCAGCGTCAGATAGAGACCTGAGCTTTTTGAGTTCAGCCAAACTGTCTATACCGGCATCCGAAATTCTTTTGACCAGCGTTCGATGAGCAAAGCCGGTTTTGCGCATATCCTTATGATCCTTCATGGCATTCAAGACAGTTCTGAGTATGACCTTTTGGGCCACAATCAAATCTAGGGCCGTTTTCTGTTTAACCCTGCGGCCACCAGCAGGCTTTTGGTCTAAGACAACCCCATCAAGTTCTGGATGTTTTTTGGCCGTAACCGCCCCTAATTGGAGCCCTGCTTTTAAAATGATGGCCTTGGCATCGGCAAGCTTTTTATTCACTACCGTGGGCACTTCAACCAGGTCGGACACACTGATGATCAGTGAAACCGAAGAGCCGGCCGGCACGCTGGCACCCTTGCCGGGTGTCTGTTCCAAAACGGTCCCCTCCGGCTTTGACGATACATGGGATTTTACCTCGCCCAACACCAGTTTAGCTCTTTGTAGTGCTTTTTTTGCTTCCTCCAGGATTAAGCCGGTTACCCCCGGAACCTTTGTCATCTCCTGACGGGCTATAACGAGATTCACCTCAGAACCCCGCAACACCTTCAGTTCGGCCTCGGGCTCCTGGGAAATCACCGTGCCTTCCGGTGCATCGCTGGCGCGTTCTTCAATGCTACCAGGCAAAAGATCGTTATTTTCCAGCACCGCTTTGGCCTGCTTCAACGTTTGGCCAACAAGCTGAGGTACATGCACGAACGGATCTTTTGCGATCGTAATATCCACAGCGGAATCCGGTAAGACGAAATCGCCCCCATCCGGGTTCTGGCCAATGATGGTTCCGGGTGGGTCAACGCTTTCCTGCTCGGATTGAATGCCGATTTTCAATGCCCGCGCGGCCAGCTCTGAGGCCGCAACTTCTTTGGACAGACCCAGCAGCATGGGCACCTCCACCAGATCTTGATCGGAGGGATCCACCTTGGGCACGGTGCTGAATGTAAATCGAACATTGCTCAAGGTGTCACCGGGGATTTGCTCACCAGGCTCCGGCAGCACCAGACGCACCGTTTGGTCCTCTTTATCTACGGCAACCGTTGTTTTGAGATCCACGTCAAATTGACTCACACTGTACCCGACGCGTTCACCCGGTTTCGGCTCCAGGGATTGCTGGAGCTGATCCATGGCCAGACGAAAAGATTGAATCAATTGATCCGGAGTGGGCTTGACGCGTTCCATTTTCAGCTGATCATTCTGTTGCATGAGCTGCTCATTTGCCGACGTCAGATCAACCACCTGTTGACGGAGTATCTTGATTTCCTTTTCCGATTCCTGGCGACTGGCCTCCAGGGTTTGGAATCTCTTTTCTTGATCCGCAAGCGCCTTTTTGTGAGCTGTCAATTCAGCATTTTTCGCCACCAGCAGCCGCTGAGCTTCTCGGAGATCTAACTCCAGCTTCGCTATGCGTTTTGTAAGTTCATCCTGAGGCATGGGCATTCCTCCTTTGGTTGCCGACCTCTTGATTGATTGCTGTCACAGTTCAGAGAAATACTCGCTTTTGTGACCGTGACCGGATAATTGGACTTTTAGCCCTTACGACGTACGGGCGGTATCGATACGATTTTAAATTTTATCTGGCTGCTGCCGGAAACCTCTGATTTAAAAGTATTCTGATAGGCGGCATTTAAAGGGGCACCATACATGCGAAATTTGCGAGAAATGAACTTGTTATTTTTCACCTTATCTTCTCTGCGAAAATTCAAAGCGAGTTTCAGCTCGACTTCGGTTTCGGGCATATGATACCAGGTTGCCTCAATACCGGATTCCCTTAAGGCAGGATCATTTTCAATCTCGCTCTGGAGGGCGATTGAATTGAGATCCATAGCCCGCTGGGCATCTGCCAGGCCTTGTCCAATGCGTGAAATAACTCTCTCTAAGGGGGATATCAGGACATCATCGATTTGGGAAGGCACGTGTTCGGCCATGACGAAATCTCCTCATATACGACTTTGAGGTGCAGACCGCTGGTGCGGTCTGTCCTGTTTCATAGATGCAATTCTTTTGGATCAGGCCGGCGCAGCAGGTTCTTCGACCGTAATCTTGGGCACAGCCCTGGTTGGGGGCGGTACCGGTCGCAGGGTCGTCCGCAGCAGGCTGCTGCCTTCCTCCTTAAATGAGAATTTTGAGCTGTATTTAGCATTAAACGAGCTTGAATAAGCAACCGTGGTCGTATTTTCAAGCGACGCCGAGCCTTTGCCGACCAGAAAGGAAAGGAGCCCACCGGTTTTATACGAAGTGGTAAATTTAGTCTTGTTTTCAAAGCTGAATTTTGAGCCAAAGCTCACTTGCGTGGCGCGTTCAACCCGCATCGTGATGGCCATTTTCACTTCAATCAGGGTTTCGGTAAACTGATAGAAGGTCGGATTGATGCCAAACACCAAAAGCGGCATTTCATTCTCATTGTAGAGAATTTCAGTGTCGGTGACATTGCCGTCATCATCGACTGTTTCCTTTATGGCCACCACCACCGTTTCCGCTGGAATGGTGGTATTCGCAAGCGCCTGAGCTGTTTTGATTGAATTAAGATCCAAGGCCATCTGGCCGTGGGCGATTGCCATTGCCATCTTTTCCACCATTTCTGGAAAAGGGACATCTAATAATTCATGTCCGACGTTGATTCCTGCAACTGCCATAGCGCTTTCCCTCCTTAATTTTAGTTAAAGGGTTACCGGATTACTTTGAGCGAGCCGACCGGATTCGCTTAACTTCCGGCGGTTGAATCTGTACCCCGCCCACAAGTGTTACGAAAGGCAAGCCTTCAAGTGCTTCCCGGAGCCGAGAGTCCAGACTGATAATCATCGCGCAGCCGTTTGGAATTTCTATTAAAATCTCGCCTTTCCATTCTTTAATCTGCTTTTTGATGCGATCGATCCCGGAAGAACCCGCCCGTTTGTTCATTTGAACCAGCATGGTTTCAATGGCCATTTAATCTTCTCCAGCTGGGAATTGAGCCTGTCGGAAACGAGTTGTTTAGTGATTGTGAGTGCGCGAGCCGAACGCGAATTGGAACTCAACTCTGTGATCGCTTAAGGATTCGAGATGGATAGCCGGGTTTGACGCAGTTTGATCTCATTGACTGCCAATAGGAAGACTTCAACAGATCTTTCAATAGGATAGGAACGATCAACCGGGCGAGAGTGGGAATAATTGGGATATGGGTCTGCTTGAAACGATTTTCAATATTTCACTGGAACTTTAAGCATTCCTATTTAACACTTTTTCAATATCAATATACAATTCAATAAGTCAAGAAAAATTTTAAAGTTATTAAGGGTATGAAGCCGAAGGTAAAGGGACCGTGAGAATTCGATCAGGCAGCAGATTGTCCGTGTAACATCCAGAACACCGCTGTCGGATGCGATAAAACAAGGGATCCCGGCAAAATGACGGCGTCAGACTCCATGGGGCGTCCGACGTCACGTGGAAGGAGGGGGCACCGGATTGCTATTTTGATTTTCCGGGGCATGCTAAATTTCAAATACAGCGAAACGCAAAAAAGCAAGACCGTCCCCTAATTTCGGGTGCGGGAGATGATTTCTTTTTTAACGCCGTCGGGCAGATCGTCGAAGTAGGCGCAGTAACCGGCCACCCGGACCACCAGGTCCGGGTACTTACCCGGGTTTTCGCGGGCATCCTGGAGCTGCAGCGGATCGAGGATGTTGAACTGGACTTCCATGCCGCCGGCATCGAAAAACCCGGTGACCAGGGCCGGAAGAATTTCGTGGCCGCCGGGTCCCGCCAGCGTGTTCGGGTCGAACCGCAGATTCAGGGCATAGCCGTTGGCAGCCAGGGCGGCATCGATGTGCGCCACGGAGTTTAAAAGGGCGGTGGGCCCCTTGCGGTCACAGCCGTTGACCGCACCCAGGCTGGCGGCAAACGGCTGGCCGGCCCTGCGGCCGCTGGAAAGGGCGCCGGTTTTCTCGCCGAAGGCCACATGGGAGGTCGAAGAATAAAAACCCGGTAGATAGGCCCCGCCCCTGGTATTGGCGTGGACGGCGAGCGCATCGTGAAACATACGGACCACCGCGGCGGCCGTATCATCCGGCCGCAGCTGGTCGTTGCCGAATTTGGGTGCCTTGATCAGCTCGGCCTGAATCTTGGGCTCGCCTTCGAAATTGCGCTTGAGTGCCTGGCATACCTCACCCATCTTGTAACGGCATCGGCGAAAGACCACCTCCTCGATGGCGGCCAGGGCATCGGCCGTATCGGCGACGCCCACCCCCTGGATGCCGCTGGCGTTATACAGCGCCCCGCCGGCGGTGACATCCCGCCCGCCGGCCAGGCACCCCTCCACCAGCATGGATGATAACGGCGTGGGGTGAAAGTCGCGGTTGCCCCTTTCCATGGCTTGCAGGTCTTTGATCATCCGCGCCACCATGGTTTGCACCTGGAGCCTGAAGGCATCCATCACGTCTTGCATGCCGGTGAACGTGGATGGGTCCGGCGTCGCTGCACCGGTTCGCCGGCGGCTGTTCCAGCGCCGCCCCTGATTCAGCGCCAGCTCCAGGCAGATGGGCAAATTAAAGAGCGCCGCGTCCGTGGAGAGGAAGCTCTTGCCGGGAATGGCCTGCTCGACACAGCCGACGATGCCGTAATCGCGCGCTTCGGAAAGCGGATATCCATGGGCGACCAGGGAGGCCACAACGGTTTCATCATTGAAAAAGGCCGGCACCCCCTTCCCCTGTATGGCCACCTCGGCTGCTCGCCTGACATATGGCGCCGGGGAGTTGCGGTGCAGGCGGACCTGGAAATTGGGATCCCGCAATCCGGATTCTTCCATGACATCCAGCAGCAAATAGGTGAGGTCATTGACGGCATCGTGCCCTTCCCGGTCGGTTCCGCCCACAATGGCGGCCTGCACCACCAGGTAGCCGCCATGATATTTGCTCAGGTTTTCGGTGAGCAAAAAGACATGCTCGGTGGTTTTGGCGCAAAAACACAGCAGCAGTTCTTTGGCCTGCTCCGGCGTCAACCTGCCGGACGCAATGTCGCGACGGTAAAAAGGATAAAGGTACTGGTCCATGCGGCCGAACGAGACGGCGGAATTGATGCTTTCCAGGCATACGGCCAGGTGGGTCAGCCACAGGGCCTGCAGGGCCTCATACAGGGTTTCGGCCGGTTGGCGGGGCACCTTGCGGCAGATCCGTGCAATGGATTGCAGTTCAGCTGACCGTTTCGGCTCGGCCTCAAGGGCGGCCACGCGCTCAGCCTCATGCGCCAGGCGCTCGGCAAAATCCACGAGTCCCTCACAGGCAATGCGGGCGGCGGCATGCAGGTCTCCGGTTTGCCCCTCGATGGATTTCAGATAGCCGTCTACGCCCCGGGTGATCATCTTCTCATAATCGGGCAAAAAATGCCCGATGCCGCCGGCTTCGTTGATCAGGTAGTAGGCGGCATTGAGCTGCTCGAGGGCAAACCGCAGAAATTGCCGGATACGCGGGTAAAACGCCCGGAATATCATATTGCGGAAAACCCAGTAGGGCAATATGTTGAAAATCAGCGCCAAGCGCTCTTTCCAGGGCATTTGAAACGGGGTTGTTTTGCGCTTATCGATCCACATGATCTCCTGGCATCCGAAGAGACCGGACAGTTCCGGCTGGATAAGCGCGGATTTGCGGTGACGGCCGACATTGCCGGCAATCAATTCATCGGCGAAGATACGCACCGATTTGTTCTGCAGCAAATAACGCAGGGCTTTGGCCTTTTGAATGATGACCGGGTCTTTGCGATCGTTGAAGCGCCGGAAAAAGGTCGTGACGAGATCGGCGCGCTCCAGGCACAGATGCACCGGCGCCGTCAGCAGTTCGGCCTTGATCCGCCGGAAGCGGGGCGATCTTTTTTCTCGCCCCTGTTTGCTTTCACTATCAGCTGCTTTTTCTAACATGGCAGATCTTTGGATTCTTCGTCGGCTGCGTCAGGACATAGCCATTCGCCGACTAGGATTTCAAAAAGATACCGATTTTATCGTTGCTGCCGATCTCGGTTCTCAATTCACCCACATATGCTTTCATGTGGGAAAAGTAGTCCGGGTCCATTCGTCTTTTGAAGAGGTTGCTGGAAAACATCGCCAGCAAGCCTTCCAACCGGGAAATACCAGCCTCGGT
>JAFDCJ010000014.1 GCA_019312835.1 Deltaproteobacteria bacterium | reverse complement strand
ATCGCAGATTTTTCAACGTTCCCACATGGAGATTCCGAAGCCCGTTGGAAGAGTTACATCGGATGAGACAGCAGCTTGATCAGATGTTTGATGATACTCCGAGTCAAAGAGTAAGCGCGGGCGTATTTCCGCTGATTAATCTAAGTGAAGACAGAGACAATTATTATGTTCGCGCCGAATTGCCTGGAGTGAATGGTGAAGAGCTTGACATTCAGGTTACCGGCAAGAACCTTGCTATTTCCGGTGAAAGAAAGATCGCTGCGGAAGAAGAAAGCGCCCGTTATCACAGAAGAGAACGCGAAGCTGGCACATTTTCCAGGATGATCGGACTTCCTGGCGATATCGATTCTGATAAAGTGGATGCCAAGCTGGAGAACGGTATTTTAAGCATAGTGGTTTCAAAAGCAGAGGTCGCAAAACCCAAACAAATTAGCGTAAGTTAGCCAACATATTCTTTCACAAAGGAGGGCTCAAGCAATGGCTGATACACAGAGCAAAGAGCTTAAAGTTCGAGGAAAGCAAGAGGTGGCCAGTCCTGCCGAACAAACCACGCCGGGATTGGTTTTCACCCCTGCGGTTGATATATTTGAGACGGAAAAAGAGATAACCTTGCTCGCCGATATGCCCGGCGTAAAAGCAGATGATCTGACGATTGATCTTCGTGACAACACCTTGACCCTGTTGGCAGATATCGCCCCGGTTGACAATACCGACGAGGAAGAAATTCTGGTCGAGTATGAAACCGGCCGCTACTACCGACAGTTTACCCTTGGAGAACTCATCAACCAGCAAAACATTGATGCAAAGCTCAATGATGGCGTACTTCGATTAACGCTCCCGAAGGTTGAAAAGGCAACTCCGAAAAAGATTGCTGTTAAAACAGGCTAAAAGCCATACGGAGCCGGGTGTCTGCGCAAACACGCGATGCGAGATCCCGGCTCCAGCTAATCGTTGGAAGCAAAGTAATTTCGGATTCATACAATCGATAATAGATATATTCGCCTTTTGTTTAATTGGTGCTAAGCCAGGCTAATGAAATAGGAGGTGATATCATGTATAGACCGACCCTCTATCGCCTCCATTTCCATACAACGCTCGGTTTTTCCCGCTTAAACCAGTTCAGGCGTATCAGTAAACAAATAATCTCAATACTGTCTAGTTTTTTCTCAACAAAAAGCACTTTTGTCTACCGGGGAGGTGGTATAAATGTTTGACATATTGCCGTGGAAAAGAAAAACGGAAACCCCTGACAATGGATTGCGTCGAAAAATTGAAAACCTGTATGACCGTTTTTTTGAGCCGCAGTTTCTGCCGTCACCGTACCTTTTTGGCAACGGAAAATGGGATCTAACTGTCGACATTAGCGAAGGGCGGAAGGATATCACGGTCAAGGCTGAAATCCCTGGAATTGAAGCCAAAGATTTAGATATCTCCATAGATGGACGCCTGTTAACGATTAAAGGTGAAAAAAAACAGTCGCGAGAGGAGACAGAAGAGATCTATTATCGTGTCGAAAGGTCCTATGGCTACTTCAACAGGACGATTGAGCTGCCTGCGGCAGTGGACCCTGATAAAGTGAACGCAAGCTATCAGCGCGGTATCCTGAAAATCAAATTACGAAAAGCAAAAGAATCTGAAACGAGGCGCATAAAAGTTTCAACTGGCTGAGGATTAATTTGAAGACGGGCCGTTTGGCTATCAGACCAGCTAGGCCGGGATCATGTGCTCAGCTTTTAACAAAATGACACATACCAGAGCAGAAATATCTTATCACTGCCATTGCCAGTGTAAGAACGCAGTTTTGACAAGTTTTTTCCGCTAACAATTTGGTCCATTAATTCGGTCTTGTTCGAAAACGGCCGCACGGTTCAATAAGAATTGGTGAGGAGTTCTGTCATGGCAAAAAGCTATTTTGCAATACTAGGTATTTCACCAAATGCGAGCGTAGATGAAATCAGAAGTGCGTTTCGGCGACTTGCCAAGGAATATCACCCGGATCGTTATGCCGGCAGCAGCGAAAGATTCCGGGATATTCAGGAAGCCTATGCGGTGCTCGGAAACAGCCGCAGGAGGCGTGAATATGAGCAAAGCATCCGGAAAGTGCCAGTAAAAACATCTTTGAGGCCCAGCACTTACACCGGACCGGAACCGCTTATCCCCGAGAAACGTCCCGTCGATATCGGGGACATATCGCCGGTAAGATCCTTTCAGTCATTCACCCTTTCATTTGACGAGATCTTTGACTGGCTGTGGCGAAATTTTTCCGATCTCACGCAACCGAAGTCTGCTCGTGTTCAAAACCTGACCCTCGAGGTGACCCTGACACCGGATCAGGCACGCCGCGGCGGCAATGCCAGGGTCCTGGTGCCGGCCCAGGCTGTCTGTCCGACCTGTCGAGGCCGCGGCGGCGTGGGAATTTATGAATGCACACGTTGTGCCGGTGAGGGGGTCATTTCCGGTGAGATGCCGGTTTCCGTTGCATTTCCGCCGGGTCTTACCAAAGACCATGCCGTGATGATTCCTCTAAATCGATTCGGAATAAGAAACGTTCATATTACCGTTTTGTTCAGGCCAACCGGTGTGGGTTGAGTCTGAAACCACTGCCAACAGCGGCATATCAAGATAAAAAAACGCTGCCTGCCGGCAACCTGATCCGCCGCGCCGGAAAAGTTTCACTGCTGCAATTTTTGCAGCACCCGGCTGGTCTTGCCCTTGTCCATATCATCCAGTGCAAATGCAAGCGCCAGCTCCAGCAAAGTCGACTTGTTGTCAATGGGCACTCCGGCCAGCTTTAATTCGTGGAACTTCCGGGTAAAGCGCTGCAGAACATCCACCGAGAGGTAAAAACCGGCCTTTTTTTTGGCTGCGGTCCTGCTGGATTGCCGGGATGATGAGGGGCGCTGATAGCCGATGGCCGATTCGACCGGATCCAACGGACTATCGGCAAAAAGATCAGGGCTGTCCTTGCTCCTGGCTGCCATTTTTCATTATCCTCCTGACTAAATTTTCATAATCGAACGCCCCCCGGTTGCTCGACCGGTATTCAAAAATCGTGCGGCCCAAAGTCGGGGCCTCCGCCAGGCGCACGCTGTAATGGATCGGGTCGCACATCTGCCGGGCAAAATGCTTTTTAAGCTGGCTTAACATTTGATAACTGTGGCGGGTCCGGCGGTCGAACATGGTTGGCAAAATATATTCCAGCCGCAATTGCTGGTTTATTTTCTGGGCCGATTGCAGATACCTGAAAAAGGTCTTCAAGCCCTCCAGAGAAGGCCCCTGCAGGGCCACCGGGCAGAGCACCTCGGTGGCGGCCATGAGGATGTTGACGCTCAGAACATCCCAGCCCGGGGCACAATCAAAAATCAGATAGTCCAGGGCGCCCTGCCTTGGCACCAGTTTTTGGGCTAAAACGGTTTGCCGTATGTCCCTGGGCTGCTCTCCCAGCCAGTTTTTTAACTCCACCAGCCGGATGCCCCCGTCCAGCAGCCAGAGATTTTCACGGGTTCGATGCAGGGTTTCATTTCTGGCAATCACCTGACCGTTTTCCTGACGCTCGGTGATAAATTCATACAGGCCGAATTCCGGCTTTTGGCCCAGGAATTTGGCGGCCTGCCCCTGGGTATCGCAATCCACCAGCAACACCCGCTGGCCGCGTGAGGCGAGCCCGTGAGCCAGATTCACGGCTGTCGTGGTTTTACCCACCCCACCTTTGGCCATGGCCACTGCAATTTTTCGCATATCAATCATTCCTGTTCAAATTTTCTCGAATTCTTCTATTCGTATATTATAGAATTCTTCTGTAAAACACAAGTAAAATTTTATATAATATTATTATTGGGTTATCAAAAATCGGCAGTGTGATTTATCGGGCAAGCGTTTAGTTTTTAGTATTTAGTGTTTGGACAGGGTATCGGTTCCATACAAAACACTAAATACCAGAGACAAAACACAAAATTAATTCATCACTTTTGGCCGGTCAGATAGGTTTCATCAAGCACTCCGTCCACAACCGGCAGGGCCGCGAGTGCAGGTGGTTCGAACCCGAAGACGAGTCGGAGGAAATCGAGGGTTATGCGGTAGGTCGCACCCCACAGGATTTCCTGGTTGTCGGGTGCCTGCAGCCGGAAACAGGGGTAGTGCTGAATCGATGCGGCTGGTCCCTGGCCGGCATCTTTTCCGATCTGGAGTCGATAGCGGCTGTAATATTTCGGATTGAGGAGGTCTTTTAGCGGAAGGCGCACCACCTTTTCCACCTCCCAATTGGGAAAAAATCGTTTCTGGCGGTTAATCCAGCCCACCATCGGATAGATAGTGCGTTTAAACATCACCAGGGATCGGGGGGGCAGCGGCCCCAGAAAACGGACACCGAAAGGATTCAACCGCATTTCTTCCAGGCTTTCCCGCAAGCCGGTGGCCCACAGAATCGACATTGATTTGGACGGCCGACGGTGGGTTTGGCGCCAATTTTTCCAGTAGGGCCAACGCCCCAGCGAGCTAAACGGCAGCGAAAATAAAGAGGCGAGACAGGGATCAATCAGGGGCGCCATGCTGCCGCCGGGAAAACAAAGATCTCCGGGTTGTCGAACCCTTAACGAACGCTTGTTTAGAACCAGGCAGGGCTCTGTACGCTTATCCGGCCCGGCGGGTCTATCCCCGAGCAGCATGACCACGCCGGCGGAGGTCTGCCAGTGGATTTCGCGCTTGGCCAAATAATTCTCCTGCCCGATCCGTTCACCAAGCGTCTGGATGACATGATCGAGGAACCCGGACCTGTCCGTTAAGAGTCGCCAGTGTATGTCGTTGCGCGCAACCATATAAAATGGATTCCTGTGCCTCTTTTACCACCATTGGTATTGAAAATTATCTGGTGTTAACTTATATTTTGGATGTCGTCAAACGCTAGATTTGAAAGTGGGTTGACAATCCCCTGCCGGAATTTGTATACCACTTGTCCAAAAAAAAATCGTGACCCGATACGCTAGATTCGAGCCATCGGCTGCGATTTATTTTCAGCAAAAAGGAGATTTACATGAAAATTGTGAAAACGGATCGCCTGATGTTGACGGTATCGTTGGTGGTTATGGCCGTTGTCATTCTGCCGGGCCTTTGTTTTGCAAAAGATTCTGATAACAACCGACCCCTGAGGTCCATTACCATGGCCACGGAATACCCGGGGGTTGAAGTTCCCGCCGAAGAAGATGTCAGCATGGATATCATCTTCCACAACAAGGGCAGGTCCGATGAAAATGTGGAGGTCTGGCTTTCTGAAATTCCAGAGGGATGGAAAGCCAAGATCAAAACCTATCGCTTTACGGTGACCGGTATTCATGTACCGGCCGGTGAGGACAAGACCCTGACCTTTGATGCCCAGCCGACCAAGGAAGTGAGTACGGGAAAATACACCTTTCAAATCGAAGCCAAAACCCAGGACGGCCAATTCAAAATGGCGCGCAACGTGCTGGTGATCGTCACCGGCGCGGCTGAGAAAATCGAGGACGACCGCGGCGTCAAGTTAACCACCTCGTACCCGGAGATCAGCGGGCCCTCGGATGCGACCTTTGAGTTTTCAATGGAAGTCAACAGCAAGCTGGATAAAGATGCCGTTTTCGATCTTTTCGCCCAGGGGCCCAAGGGGTGGGACATCAATTTTAAGCCCGCCTATGAAACCAAATTCATCACCAGCCTGCGCTTGAAAGCCAACCAGAACCAGACCATTGCTGTGGAGGTAAAACCGCCGCCCATGACAGAAGCGGGCAAATATCCGATTAATGTTCGCGTCAGTTCCGGTGATGCCAAAGGTGAAGTCCAACTGGCGGTCATTCTGACAGGGACCTACGGCATAGAAGTCGGCACCCCCAGCGGTCTTCTGTCCCTGGATGCCAGACAGGGCAAACCCGCAAATCTTTCTTTTTACGTTAAGAATACCGGGTCGGCGGCCAACCATGATGTCAAATTCATGTCCTTTAAGCCCGAAAACTGGAAGGTCGAATTCACCCCGGAAAGGCTGGAACTCGTCGAACCGGGCGATCTAAAACAGGTTGAGATGACCATCACCCCCTATGAGGATGCCCTGGTGGGCGATTATTCGATCAGCATCAATGTCGAGGGCGAAAAGGCTTCCAAAATAATGGAACTGCGCACCACCGTAAAGGCATCGGCGGCCTGGGGCTGGATTGGTATCGGGATTATTGTGGCGGTGATTGCAGGCCTCTTTGGCATATTTCGCTGGCTGGGAAGGCGCTAAAATGGAAACCCAAGCCATTATTGAGACCAACGGGCTGACCAAGATTTACCACAATGATGTGGCGGTGGATCACCTGTCATTTGCGGTAAACGAGGGCGAAATTTTCGGATTTCTGGGACCCAATGGTGCCGGCAAAACGACCACCCTGCTGATGCTGCTCGGATTGACGGAACCAACCAGCGGCAGTGCCAGGGTCCTGGGCCTGGATCCCGCCAGAGAGCCGATTAAGGTAAAGTCGGCCATCGGTTACCTGCAGGAAAACATGGGGTTCTACCCGGATCTGAACGCAGTTCAGATGCTGCGGTTTGTGGCTGAATTAAACGGCTTGACCGGCAGCGAGATCGACGGACGCATCGAGGAGGCATTGCACATGGTGGGACTGGCCACCGAAGCTGAAAAGAAGATCGGAGCCTATTCGCGCGGCATGCGGCAGCGTTTGGGCGTCGCCGAATTGCTGATCAAAGATTCCAAGGTTGCGTTCCTTGATGAGCCCACTCTGGGCCTGGACCCGGATGCCACCAACCGCATCATGGAGCTTATCGAACGCTTATGCCACGATAAAAGGATGACGGTCCTGCTGTCCAGCCATCTGCTGCACCAGGTTCAGAAGATTTGCAACCGGGTCGGCATTATGATCAAGGGGCAGATGGTGGCCCAAGGTCCCATGGACCGCCTGGCCAAGGAAAAACTCGGCATCGGGCAGGAGACCTATTCGCTGGAAGAAATCTACATGAAATATTTTCAGGAGGCTTAGCCGTGCAAGGCATCAACGTGATTTTGAAAAAAGAGCTGGCCGATCATTTCAGCAGCTATCGCTTTGTCATTATCTTTGCCCTGATTGCCATGATCAGCCTGATAACGGCCTATATGGTGGGGCTCAATATCCGACAGCAGTTGGAAGGAGTTGCCAAGCCTCGCTTTATCTTTCTGATGCTTTTTACCGCACCGGGCGCGATGTTTTCCCTGGTGCAGTTTGTGGCATTTTTCGGCCCGCTGGTAGGACTCATTCTGGGATTTGACACCATCAACCGCGAACGCAATCAAGGCACTTTAAGCAAACTGCTTTCCCAGCCCATCTACCGGGACGTGGTGATCAACGGCAAATTTTTAGCCGGTGTGGCCATGATAACCATCATGCTTGTTTCCATTGTGCTGGTTATCACCGGCCTCGGGCTGCTCGTCATGGGGATTGTTCCGGGACTGGAGGAAATCTGGCGCATATTTTTCTACCTGGTCATCAGTATTGTCTATGTTTCCTTCTGGCTGGGAGTTGCGATACTGTTTTCGATTTTATTCCGCAGTACGGCCACCTCCGCCCTGGCATCTCTGGCGGTGTGGATCTTTTTTTCGTTTTTCGTGTCCATCGGGGCCAATATTGTGGCCAACGCCCTGGCCACTGATCCATCCCCTGAAAATCCGGAAGCTATCATACGGCAAGCCAGGATCATTAAAGCATTTCAGCTGATCTCGCCCATGGAGCTTTATACGGATGCAACCGCCACGATCATCGATCCGCTGCGCAAATCAACCCGCTCCATGATTTCGGTCGGCCCCATGGAGAACATTTCCATGGCACGTTTTTCGGGTCCGCTGCCCCTGGGTCAAAGCATCCTGATCGTCATCCCCTACATCATTTCACTGGTGGCCATAACGATTATCTGCTTTGCTGTATCCTACACGGTATTCATGCGCCAGGAAATTCGCTCATTGTAGCTGATAGCTCATAGCTCAAAGCTGAAAGCTAAAAACGAACATTCTGAATATCTTAACTTTGAGCTTTGAGCATTCAGCTTTGAGCTTTTTAATGTCGGAGCGGAGCGACGACCTCAATTCGACATCCGCCATTCACTAAACCACGCCCTGGTCTATCATCGCCTCCACCACCTTCACAAACCCGGTAATGTTCGCCCCGTTAAAATAATTGCCGGGGGTCCCGTAAGTCTCAGCAGCCTCCAGGCAGGTTGTATGGATGCCCTTCATGATGATTTTGAGCCGTTGATCCACTTCTTCAGCAAGCCAGTTCAGACGCTGGCTGTTTTGAACCATTTCCAGCCCTGATACCGCCACCCCGCCGGCATTGGCGGCTTTGCCGGGCGCATAGAGAATCGGCTTGCGCAGGAAAAGCGCCGTAGCCTCGGGGGTACAGGGCATGTTGGCGCCTTCACAGACCAGTTTGATGTTATTGTTGATCAGGGCATAGGCGTCTTCTTCGGAAATTTCGTTTTGCGTGGCGCAGGGGAAGGCACATGATGCCCGGTGGGTCCACAACGGGTTGCTTGGCTTGCCCGGATCGGTCTGGGTGTAAACCGCCCCGGGGTAGTTATCGACGTATTCCTTGATCCGGCCCCGACGGATATTTTTAAGCCGCTTGACAAAGGACAGCTTGGTTTTATCGATTCCTTCAGGATCATAAATATAACCGGCAGAATCCGACAGGGTTACCACCTGGGCCCCCAACTCAATCAACTTTTCCGTGGTGTGCTGGGCGACGTTGCCGGACCCGGATACCAGACACACCAGTCCGTCCAGGGTCATGCTGCGGGTGGCCAGCATTTCGGCGGCAAAATAAACACAACCGTAACCGGCCGCCTGTGTCCGTATCAGGCTGCCGCCCCAGTTAAGGCCCTTGCCCGTCAGAGCGCCGGTGAATTCATTGCTGAGTTTCTTGAACATCCCGAAAAGATAACCGATCTCACGCGACCCCACGCCGATGTCGCCGGCCACAATATCCGTGTTGACACCGATGTGAAGATAAAGCTCTCGCATGAAATTCTGGCAAAACCGCATCATTTCGGCATCGGATTTGCCCTTGGGATCAAAGTCCGACCCCCCGGCACCACCCCCCAGAGGCATCGTGGTCAGGGCGTTTTTAAAGACCTGTTCGAACCCCAGAAACTTCAATATGCTCTGGTTTACGGATGGGTGGAAGCGCAGAGCGGTTTTGTAGGGCCCGATGGCACTGTTCATCTCCACTAAAAATCCGCGATTAACCTGGACGTTGCCCAGGTCATCGTTCCAGGGAACCCGGAAGGTAACAATCCGTTCAGGCTCGATGAGCCGTTCAAGGACCGCCGCCTGGCGATAGTGCGGATTCTGATCCAGCACCGGTTTGACACTATCCAGCACCTCGCCGACCGCCTGGAAAAACTCCTTTTCATGCGGATCTCTTGCCTTGATGATTTCGAGAATATCGGACATGATTCCTCCCAAATAAAAACGCTGCCGGCCAATAGATGGGGTAAGAGACGGACAGACTCCATATAGGTGCTAACTTGCGCAGAATGATATGTATTAAATTTCAAATCCCAAATTACAAATAAATCTCAAATCCTAATACTCAAATTCGAAACAAGGAAGGCTCGCCGCATAACCTAATTTGTTTGGGTCATTGGCTCTTGGGATTTGGATATTGTTTGATATTTGTTATTTGGTGCTTGGAATTTTTTATGCTCAAAGTTGCCTATGATATAGAATAAGCAAGCCGATCATTTAAATCTATTTGCCGACATAGCGCTATATAGCAACGCCATGCTCCTTTTTGATGAATTCCAGATTCCCCAGGGCATTTTCATATTTGACCTTGCCGTAATGGTAATAGTCGAATTCGATTTTGGAGATGTTGAGCTGGATCAGGCTCCATAGAAACCAGTAGATATCCGGAAATGGCTTAAATAGATCGATATAATACAGGTTCTGGTCATAATTGTCGCCTTTGCTGTATTCGGCCACAATTTCCTTCTCGGCCTCGCGGGGAACCAGGATCTCCTGGAACATATCGCCGATATCATAGTAACGGGGCGCCATGCCGCCATACTCCCAATCTATGATGTACATGGGTGCGTCGTATTTGTGTCTGGCTTCTTCATTGATGAGGATAAAATTGTCCGCCAGCAGGTCGTTGTGGCAGGCCGTATACTCCGATTCCGGAATATCAATGATCGTCGCCAGTTTTTCCAGACGATCAATGGTGCCGGCGATATCAAATTCCGGATATTCAACCTCGAGATCTTTAAGGATGCCGAACATTTTGTTTACTTCCACCAACGGATTGAACATTTTCGGCAGCTGAACCCCGCTCTGGTGTATTTTTAGGATGGGATCGACTATTTTCGGATACAGGGATCTGTCCAAAAAGTGATCATTGGTAAGCACGATGGAGTCACCGATAAATTCCACGATGGTGACCCCAATCTCGGGCATGAATTTTATCAGCTTCGAGCCTACGCCGATTTCGGCCATGGCCTCGATGGTCTTCGCCTCGTATTCGCGGTCGATAAACAGCTCGGTCTGGTCGCCGTAAATTCGAACGGTGTAGTCTCCGGCCTCTGATTGGACACGGTACAGCTTGTTCGTTATGCCGCCGCTTAGCTGGGTGATTTTTATATCAAGTCCTTTCCAGTCCGGCAATAATTCGCAACAGACGTCTTCGGTAAATTCCCTCTCCAATAGGTTCGTTGAATCGGACATCTTAACTTCCTTTGCTCTGTTTGAAATTCGATATGATAGGTTCCTTTACCAACAACCAGGGGGCCGGTGTTATAAGCGCTAAAAATATAACGGAGCTTGGGACTGAGTCAATCTTTTTTTAGCATAAGGTGTTGAGCAATTGGCAGCAGCCACAATTGGAAAGAAAATGCTTCCAGTTTGCGGATTCCATCCTGCCCGGTTCTTGGCACATATTTTTCAGACATCTCGGGTAGCTGGACATTTCTAGCCGGGCAAATGAAAAGTTTAACCCGAATTTGCCATAAATTTCTTGACAAAGTTTTTATCTTTAGTAAGAAAATAAAGACCCTACCGGGAGTGTTACGTTAAGCTTCGCCCGTTTAGAGCGCTGGGCAAATTTTTTTCATCACAAATTGTATAGACAGGTAGTCCGCTTGGGCTTCCAGACCCGGTATGTTTCGGCGCTTTAGCGGCTCAGTCCGGAGTAAAAGAACCATCACCTCGACGCCTTTTCGTGACAAGGATATGCCTGAGTGGTTGCGATTTCAATGGCCTTGGCACAATTTGGCTACTGGGCTGTGTCGATTTGGTTGGATGTTAACCCTAAACCATGAAAGGAGCCAGGTAGAATGAAACGACGCGATTTTCTTAAAAAAGCAGGCGTAGGCGCCGCAGCGGTGGCGGCTGCAACAGTAAACGCGCCCTTTGTGCATGCCGCCAAGAAAACCACCATCAAATGGCGCATGCAAACCTATGCCGGACCGGCCTTGGCCGCGCATGTCTGCAAACCGGCCATCGATATGTTTAACAAAGTCGCCGACGGCGAGATGGTGATCGAATTGTACAACGCGGATCAGCTGGTACCCACCGGTGAGTTGTTCAGAGCCATGCAGAAGGGAACCATCGATGCCGTCCAGAGTGATGATGACTCCATCGCCGCGCCCGTGGATGTGTCCGTTTTCGGTGCTTACTTCCCCTTTGCGTCACGCTACTCCCTGGACGTTCCCGTGCTGTGGAACTGGTATGGATTGAACGAAATCTGGGAAGAAGCCTTCTCCGAAGTCAAAGGTGTCAAATGGCTCAGTGTCGGCGCCTGGGACCCGTGTAACTTCGCTACCACCAAACCGATCCGCAAACTTGATGACCTCAAGGGTTTGCGGATGTTCATGTTTCCCACCGGTGGCAGGTTCATGCAACAATTCGGTGTCATCCCGGTGGCCCTGCCCTGGGAGGATATCGAGATGGCCGTTCAAACGGGTGAACTGGACGGGGTGGCCTGGTCCGGCATTACCGAGGATTACACGGTCGGATGGGCCGATGTCACCAGCTATTACCTGACCAACCCCATTTCCGGCGCCTGGGCGGGTTCGTATTATGCGAACGAGGACTCATGGAACGCCTTGCCGGAGCGGCTCCAGACCCTCTTCAAGCTTCAAATGGACCAATCACACTATTACCGGCAGCATTGGTACTGGTGGGGAGAGGCCCACTACCGCACCAAGGGCGGAAAACTGAAGCTTACCTCGATCCCCGACAGTGAGTGGAAGCAAGTTGAAGATGCGGCCATGAAGTTCTGGGACGAGACCGCCAAAAAGAGCAAGCGAACTGCCAAGGTGGTCCAAATCCTCAAAGACTACCTCAACACCATGAGAGAGGCCGGTCCTCCTTACCGGTACTAATAACTGGGCATCCGAGATGCCTTCGAAATAACTGCGGCCTTCCCTGGCCCGAAAGCAGCAAAACCCGGGGAAGGCCGGCCTACTATAACTGAGATAAGCTTTCATTGAGCGATTTTTTATCAAGAGCTGTGCCGGAATTTTGATGCCTAGGAAACACGATAAGCCAAGGTCCGCCGGCGGTGGATCATAGTTTTTCGCGAATCGCTTCAGCATAAATGATCGGCGCGGATCGGATAATATATCGCTCAAGTCAATTATGGGCAAAGGGACCAAAGGAAAGGGGCAAAAATGCCTAAAGCAGTCGTAACCTTCGTACGGTCAGTTGATAAACTCAACACGGTTGTCGGAATATTTTCCATGTATTTGGTATTCATGATGATCGCGATCTTGCTCTACGAGCCGATTGCCAGAAACCTCTTCGGAATTTCCAGCATATGGGCGGTTGAAATGGCGCAGTTTACCATGGCCGCCTACTACCTGCTCGGGGGCGGTTTCTCCATGATCTTAAAAGGCCACGTTCGAATGGACTTGCTTTACGGCCGATGGTCGGAAAAGAAAAAGGCCAAGGTGGATGCCATTACCAGCATGTTTCTGATCTTCTACCTCGTGTTTCTTCTCATCGGCGCCTATTCCAGCATCGAATACGCGGTCATGTACGGGCAGAAAAATCGATCCGCCTGGGCCCCGTACATGGCTCCCATCAAAATTATCATGGGAACCGGCGTTCTGCTGATGCTGTTGCAATCGATCGCCACCTTTTTCAAGGACATCGCCAAGGCGAGGGGGGAGAAACTATAAAATGAGTTATGAACTGATCGCGATCCTGATTTTTACCTCGATGATGCTCATGCTGCTGACCGGGCAACGGGTCTTTGGGGCCATTGGCGGGGTTGCCACCCTTTTCGCGTTATTGCTCTGGGGCGAAGGTGCTGCCGAAATGCCCTTTAACGCCGCTTTTGCGTTGCTGAACTGGTACCCGCTCCTCACCCTGCCGCTATTTATATATATGGGTTATATGTTTTCCGAATCCGGTATCGCCAGCGACCTGTACCGCATGTTCCATGTGTGGATGGGATCGGTCAGCGGCGGACTGGCCATCGGAACCATGGGATTAATGGTGGCTGTATCCGCCATGAACGGCCTGAGCGTGGCCGGGATGGCCATTGGCGCCAGCCTGGCGTTGCCGGAGATGCTCAAACGCAATTATGACAAGGTGATGGTTACCGGTGTCATCCAGGCCGGCAGTTCTCTGGGGATTATGGTCCCCCCCAGTGTGGTCCTGGTCCTCTACGGCATGATCGCCAGACAACCCGTCGGCCAGCTCTGGCTTGCCGGTGTTTTCCCCGGCTTCCTTCTGGCGGGGCTTTTTATGGCCTACATCTATCTCAGATGCCGACTTCAGCCCCATCTGGGCCCCACCCTGTCAAAGGAAGAACTGGAAACCATCACCTGGGCTGAGAAGATACGATTGCTCAGGGCCGGAATCGTTCCCCTGGTCATCATTTTTTCGATGACGGGCCTTTTTCTGTTGGGCATCACAAGCCTGGTGCAGTGTTCGGCCGCCGGTGCCACGGCAACCACCATCGCCGCTCTCGTCAAAGGGCGCTTGAATTACCGCGTACTGGATGAAACCTTAAAAAACACCCTGAGCGTCAGCTGCATGTTCATGTGGGTGATTCTGGCAGCCCTTTGCTTTGGCGCCGTTTTTGACGGTTTGGGCGCGGTGCATGCCATCAAGTCCTTATTTATCGAAAGGTGGGGTCTCAGTCCCTTCGGCGTCCTGGTGATGATGCAGCTGTCCTACATTCTGATGGGTATGTTCCTGGACGACACGGCTATGCTCATCATCGTGGCCCCCCTTTATGTCCCCCTGGTCATCGATCTGGGCTATAACCCGATCTGGTACGGCGTTCTCTACACCATCACCTGCCAGATTGCTTACATGACGCCGCCCTTCGGCTACAACCTGTTTTTAATGAAGGCCATGGCCCCCAAGGAGGTCACCCTGGCGGATATCTACCGTTCGATCATACCCTTCGTACTGGTGATGATGGTGGGTTTGGCCATTGTCATGTTTTTGCCGGGTATTGCCCTGTGGCTGCCCGACTTGTACTTCGGGAGATAAAGAATCGGTAACGGCGCTGGTGCCTGCCGAACCATCGGTGTTTTATTTGCAATTGTGATAATTGTTACTTTTTCACATTTTATGGTTAAATTTTTCCGCGCAAGGGCGCATCGCCCGCAAAGGGATTTCATCAAGTTAGCCCTGGTGTCTTTGCGTCCTGGCGAGAGGTTTCCTTGGTTCCGAATTACGCATGTTGGGATACGAAAATGAATATACCAAACATCCAAATCAAAAAAATCCTGTATGCCACCGATCTGTCGGAAAATGCGGCTCATGCCTTTGCCTATGCAGTCAGCCTGGCCAATATGTATTCAGCCGGTATTACGATTTTGCATGTGTTGGCTGAATTCCCCGGTGAAGAATTTATCACCAACATGATCAGTAAGGACACCTGGGAAGAGATCAAAAACCGGCATTATTCCGAAGCCCGGAATCAATTAATCGGCAAAAGAAGGGATCAGGCGGCTATCAAGGAGGTTCTTGAGGCTTTTTCCGAAAAGGCCCAGGACGATGCCCAGGCGCAAACCTTCGGGACCGATGAAATCCTGATCAAAAATGGCACACCCGCCGAGGTTATCGTTGATACGGCCCAGGAACACAACTGTGATCTGATCGTAATGGGCACATACGGCCACGGCACCCTCACCGATGTCCTGGTCGGCAGCACCGCCAAATGGGTTATCAAGAACTCTCCGATCCCGGTACTGGTTGTCAGGCTGCCCTAATCCGTTCCTTTATTCCTGCCGCAACGTCATCTGTAAAAAAAAGATAGGGTCACCCGACCATATCCTTTTCTGATTTCCGGATTCTTTGATTTGTGCTTGGCTTTTTGCCCGGACAGGGTGGTTTCCCAAGCAGAAAAAAAGGTTGACAGGCTATAAAATACATTCTATAGAATATAGCCTACGCGATCAAATATAGTATAACTTACTTATTTTTTTATAGATAAATTTGTTGCTCCTTCGATGTTATTTTCCTGATCACAATTTATTACGAGGCAAATCATGTCGCTAAAATTCATCACCAAAAATGTGGCGGTCTATGAAGCTCTTCGCAAAGACATCATCGAGGGGCGGCTAAAGCCGGGGCAGAAGATCATCATGAGTGAGGTGGCCAAGGCGTTCGGTTTGAGTGATATACCGGTTCGCGAGGCCATCCGTAGGCTTGAGAGCGAGGGTTACGTCCATTTTACGCCCCACGTCGGCGCCATCGTGACTGAACTCGACGGAGGTAAAATCATCGAGCTGTATTTAATTCGAACCGAGCTCGAATCTCTGGCGACCCGCCTGGCGGTTCCCCATGTCACCTCCAAAGATATCGATTTTCTCGTCAAGAAGAATCGTGAAATGGAATTGGCCATCCAGTCGGAGAAACTTGAGAAATTAGGCGCCTTGAATAAAGATTTTCATCTCAGAATCTATCGGGCCGCGCCCTACCCTACGTTGACGCAACTCATCGAAGATTTGTGGGAAAAGATGGAGCGCACCCAATGCGTGTTCTCATTCGTACCCGAGAGAGCCGTTGCATCCGTGGAGGAGCACAAAAAAATCATAGAGGCCTTGGAGGCCAAGGATACGGTCCTGGCGGAAAGCCTGGTCAAGAATCAAAAAAGCTTCACGATGGAAGCTCTGGAAAGATTTATCAAGGAGTCCTATGCGGATTATGCCGCCGAAGGCCAAGGGTAAACCGGACGGTTTGGTGGGCCCTGGCGGCATGAGGGATATGGTGTCGGAAAGATTATGAGTACAGTAACCAAGCGCATTATTTTATGCGGACTGGGTACGGTCGGCAAGGCTTTTGTCCGTCTACTGGCGGAGCGCCGCGGACAGATTGCCAAAAAGTACGGACTTGATATCGAAGTCGTGGCAGCGGTTGATATCGGCGGAGCGGCGGTGGCGGATCAAGGTACCCTGTCCGTCGATGATTTGCTGGTGCATCTGGACGCCGGCGGCGCGGTGGAGACCTTTGCGCCGCACGCGCGACCCGGCCTAACGGGTGTTGAAGCCGTGTCGCGTATTCCAGCCGATATACTGGTGGAAGCAACCCCCACCAACCTGGTGGACGGTGAGCCGGCCCGCGGGCACATTTCCGCAGCGCTACAAAGCGGTTTGGACGTTGTGTCCGCCAACAAGGGGCCCCTGGTTTTATTTTACAGGGAAATTTTGAAATTGGCCCGGGACAACGGCAGCAGAATTTTCATGAGTGCGGCCACGGCAGCAGCACTGCCGACCCTGGATGTGGGTCTGATTTGTCTGGCAGGCGCCAACGTGCTGGCCGTTGAAGGCATCTTAAACGGCACCACCAACTATATCCTGACCCGCATGCAGGTTGAAAAATGCGCTTATGAAACGGCTTTAAAATCGGCCCAGGAAATGGGAATCGCTGAAACCGATCCGACGTTGGATGTCGAAGGGTTTGATACCAGGAACAAGCTGATCGTCATCGCCAATCGCATTTTCGGTGAGCAACTGGGCCCTGACGACGTGCCGCTAGAGGGCATTACCCGCATCGGGTTAACCGACATAGAAAAAGCCGTTAAATCGGGCAAGGTGATCAAGCTGGTGGGAACTGCCGAGCGCAGCGACAGCGGTCTGAAGATTTCAGTGGGCCCCAAAGCATTGGACAAGGATCATCCCCTGGCGTCCATCAATTATGCCGAAAAAGGCATCAGCTATCTGACGGATACCATGGGCAGGGTCACCGTAACCGGTGGCAAGAGTTCACCAACGGGGGCAGCGGCCGCTTTGCTAAAAGACCTGATCCATACGGTCATACTTGCGGATTAATCAGGCATTAAAAAAACACGGACATTGAAAAAAGGGAGAAACAATCAATGAAGGTTGCTGATCGGATGGAATCGATACCGTTTTCGGGTATTCGCAAAATATTTGAGGAGGTGATGCGTCGTGAGAAGGCCGGCGAGGAAATTATTCACCTAAACATCGGAAGACCCGATTTTGACACCCCCGCCCATATCAAGGAGGCCGCCAAAAAGGCCCTTGATGAGGGTAAGGTTCACTACTCATCCAATTATGGCATTCCGCAATTACGGGAAGCGCTGGCCGATAAACTGCAGCGGGAAAATCAGATGTCCTACGATCCTGGTGAAATCATCGTGACGGTGGGCGGCAATGAAGCGGTTTTCATAGCGATGATGGGCCTGCTGGATGCCGGTGACGAAGTTCTGATACCGGATCCGTGCTGGCTCAATTATTTTTACTGTGTTCAGATGGCAGGCGGCGTACCGGTTTCGGTCCCGGCCAGGCAAGAACATCAATTCACGCCCTCCATCGATGATTTCCGGTCCCGTGTCACGGACAAAACCAAAATGATCGTGATCAACACGCCCAACAATCCCACCGGCGCCGTCTACAGCACTGAATCCCTTCAAGCGCTGGCGCAGCTGGCCGAGGAAAAGGATCTGTATGTTCTCTCCGATGAAATCTATGAAAAAATGGTCTTTGACGGCCATCGCCACGTCAGCTTTGGATCGCTTCCCGGGATGAAAGACCGGACGGTTACCGTCAGCGGGTTTGCCAAAAATTACTCCATGACCGGTTGGCGCCTCGGATTTGTCGCCGCCAGCCCGGTGGCTATCTCGGCGATGGTCCGCATTCATCAGTATGTCACCATCTGTGCGACCTCCTTTGCCCAATGGGGCGCGGTCGCGGCCCTTAACGGCCCCCAGGATGACGTGGCGCATATGATTGCCGAATTCGGCCGCAGAGGTGCGCTGGTCAGCAGCGCCTTGCAGGAGATGCCCGGTATTCAGGTAGCCAAACCGGCCGGCACCTTTTATATTTTTCCCAGCATCACAGAAACGGGAAAATCTTCCCAGGAAATGGCGGAGTATTTGCTGGATGAAGCTAAAATTGCCGTGGTTCCGGGCCATGTATTCGGTGATTATGGCGAGGGCTTCATCCGCTTGTCATACGCCAATTCCTATGAAAACCTGGAAAAGGCCATGGCCAGCATGCACAAGGCCTTACAAAAGCTCTAACCGGCATAAGATCGATGATTTAAGCAGGCTCAATCAACCCGTGATCCATGCGATGGGATCGCTAATCCAACAACCCCAACCAAAAGGAGAAAAAAAATGAAAAGGTTACCCCAAAAATTATCCGTTTTTTTCATCGTCATCACCATGGTCCTCAGTATCGGTCTGAACGCTCAGGCCGCCGACAAAGTCCGGATTGCCTTAGGCGATGTGGCATCGGTTGAAACCCTTTGCTTCATCGTCGCCCTCGATCGCGCCAAGGATCGGGGACTGGACTATGAAATGACGGCCTTTGCCAAAGAACAGCTCGCCATTCAAGCCGTTATCAACGGTCAGGTGGACCTTGCCGTCGGTACCCCCTATTCGGTCATTCAGAAGACCAAGGTGCCGCTGCGCAATATCTTCCAGCTGAGCAAGCTGGTCTTCTTTCCGGTGGCATCCAACAAGTACCAAACCTGGAAAGATCTGGACGGGGAACCATTTACCTTCCATGCCCGCGGTACCGGCACCGAAGCCATCGGTGATATCATCGCCAAGCGCGAGGGCATTACCTTTGGTCAGCGCAGCTATGTGCCGGGCTCGGAGAACCGGATTGTGGCCATGATGAAGGGCCAGATTAATGCGACGATTGTCGACCTGTCCAACAAAAACATCCTGATGGCCAAGGCAGGTGACCGGTTCCACGTGCTGCCGGGCGTCGATGATCCAGCCAGCGACGAGGTCGTGTTCGGCGAGATTAACTGGATGAAAAAGAACAAACAGAGTGTGTCGATTCTGGTCGAGGAGCTTCTGCGCACCTGGCGGGACATGACCAAGGATCCCAGCATAATTGACCGTGAGCGCAAGAAACGCAACCTGCTGTCCGACCTTCCCAAGGAGCTGCTGGCTGAAGTGGATGCCTTTTACAAAGAGGCCGTGGAAGGCGGGCTTTACGATCCCAACGGCGGGGGGGTGGAGGCCGCTAAAGCCGACTTTGAATTCTATGTGGCTGCCGGCCAAATGCAAGGTCCGGCCTCCAGCCTCAAGGTCGAAGATTACTGGTATCTGGCTCCGCTGGCCCAAGCCAAAGCGGACCTGGGTAACTAATTCTTAAACAGCCGTTCGGTCGCCCCGGACATGCTGTCCGGGGCAACCGGTGGTTTTGCATACCCTGCATTTATTTCAGCTGCGCCAGACAATATCTTGTCAGATCTTAATAGGCGGCGTGGAATTTTCGCGCTGTTGCCATTATAAGGATCACCATGAGGGATTTTTTCAGACATCCATTAACGTTAAGAATAATATCGGTCGCCATCGTGTTCGGTGCCTGGGAATACGCCGGCCGCATTCCCATCAGCCCTGCATTTCCAACGTTTTTGCAGACCATGTCTGCCCTGTGGGGCATGCTTGCAGACGGCTCCATGGCCAAGGTCTACCCGGCCACCTTCCAGCCCCTGTTTATCGGGCTGATCATTTCATCGATCCTCGGGGTGGGCTGCGGCATCTTCATGGGGCTCAATGAAGGTGCCGAGTGGTTCGGCGCACCGGTTTTCATTGTTTTGCAGTCTGCTCCGCTGGCCGCCCTGATTCCGCTGCTGACCTTTGCATACGGCATCGGGCTGACATCGAAAATTATGACGGTCTGCATCATGGCGATGCCGGTGATCGTTTTGAATGCCTTCAACGCTATCCGCCACACCCCAAAATCCCTGATCGAGATGGGCGAGTCCTATCTCGGCAGCCGCCGCCAGGTGATCCTGAAAATCATTCTGCCTTCTGCAAGTCCGGTTATCTACGCCGGGCTCCGCCTGGGGGCCGCCATGGGATTTATCGGAGCGGTTCTGGCCGAACTGCTGATCACCCCCACCGGCATCGGGGATTTGATTACCTATAACCAATCGATAGCTGAATACGACAAGATGTATGCGGCTATCTTTTCAATCATGGTATTTGCCGTGATTTTCATCGAAATATTAGAATATTCTGAATACAAATTTTTCAGGCCGGATAAAAGGGTAAAACAATGAGTTCCAACACTGGATCGAATTCAAATTCTGCGGCTGAGGTCGCCGTATCTGTGGAGAATGTTACGAAAATATATCCTGGCGGCGTCGAGGCCTTGAACAACATGACGCTTGATTTTCCCAAAGGAGAGCTGACCTCATTGTTGGGCCCATCCGGTTGCGGGAAGACCACCCTGCTGAAGATAATTGCCGGCTTGCTGCCCGCAACCTCCGGTGCGGTGAAAGTCAACGGCAAACCGGTAACCGGTCCGGGCAGGGAGCGTGCCTTTGTGTTTCAGGACTTTGCCCTGATGCCCTGGGCGACGGTCATCCGCAATGTTGCCTTCGGCCTTGAGCTGCAGGGGGTTGCCAAATCCGCGAGGATGGCCATCGCTGAAAAGCAGATCGCGGACGTGGGGTTGAAGGGATTCGAAAATCGCTTCCCCCACGAGCTTTCGGGCGGCATGCGGCAGCGGGTGGGGCTGGCCCGGGCCCTGGCCGTGGATGCCGAAGTTCTCTTGATGGATGAACCTTTTTCAGCCGTTGATGAACAGACCCGCCGTAAATTTCAGGAAGACCTTTTGGGCGTGGTCCAGAACCAGCAAAAGACCTTTCTGTTCGTCACCCATTCGATCGAGGAGGCCGTCTACGTTTCCCAGAGCATTGCCCTGTTGTTGCCGCGGCCCAGCCGTGTTTCGGAAATCATCAGGCCCGATATCCGCCGGGACATATCCCCGGATGCCATCCGGCGTGATCCCGTCTATCTGGACACCGTCGAGCGTATATGGAAGGGCCTGCGAACCTACGTGGAATAGCGAAGAGAGATACTATGAGACTATTTGGAATCAAGCTGCCGATGATGACCTCTTTGATAATTTGGGCCATTATCTGGGAGCTGATCGGTCAGTTCGAGCTGTCCATCCTTTTGCCGCCGTTGAGCGACATTATTGTTCGGATGGTTGAGGTTATTCCGACAGCAACCTTTATGAAGGCGGCCTGGATCACCGCCAAATGTTTTCTCGTCGGCACCGGTCTGGCCATCGCAGCGGGTATACCGCTCGGAATCCTGATGGGACGTTCCGTTCTTGCCGACCGGATGCTGCTGCCGTGGGTCAATATGTTTTTAAGTGCCCCGTTGACGGCGCTGGTGCCCATTCTCATGACGCTGTTCGGATTCGGGGTCAAAACCATTATCCTCACCACGATGTTGTTCGCCATCTGGATTATCGTTTTGGACGCGCGCGCCGGCGTGATGAACATCACACCATCCCTGGTGGAAATGGCACAATCATTTGGTGCCAACCGCTGGCAGTCGTTTACCAAAATTTATATCTGGGCGGCGTTGCCGGAAATTCTGGCGGGCATTCGCCTCGGATGTATCCGCTCCGTCAAGGGCGTCATCATCGGCCAGCTACTGGTATCCATTGTCGGATTCGGCCGGCTGTTCGAGCTGTATTCCAGCAATTTTTTAATGGAGCATATGTGGGCCCTGTTGTTGTTTCTATTTTTCTTTGCCTTTCTGATTGCCGAGGGGCTCGGGATGATCGAGCGCAAGTTTGAATATTATGCGGCGGCACGCAACTAGAAGCTGTTTCATAGTTTAAAGGAACGCTGAATCTCAGCCCGTCATGCCGGACTTGATCCGGCATCCAGGAATGTAACAAACCCCAAAGATACTGGATCCCGGGTCAAGATCGGAATGACCATACAGAAACATTGGTGTTTTATTTCATCGTGACACACTCTCCCTCGCGGGAGTCACCCTAAAAAATAACTTTTTTATAATACCAAAAAATTAAAGCTATTCGAAATATACTTCCAGGGAGATCAAGTAACATGGGCGGACAATATCTGGTGGAAGACAAGTGGTGGGTAAGTCCTTATAACTACGCTGACGAGGTAACCGCGGAATTCGATCTGCCTCAAAAGGTTGAGATCCATGATGCCACTCTAAGAGATGGGGAGCAGACACCCGGTGTGGTGTTCAGGAAGGATGACAAAGTCAGAATCGCAGAGGCACTTGACGATGTCGGCGTCGAACGCATCGAGGCCGGGATGCCGGCTGTTTCCGAAGAAGATTTTGAAGCCATCAAAGCCATCAGCAAACGGGGATTGAAGGCCAAGATATTTACCTTTGCCCGGGCCCTGACCGTCGATATCGACAAGGCCATCGACTGTGGTGCCCACGGTGTCATCGTCGAGATACCGATCGGTTATCCCAAGTTAAAGTACCAGTTCGGCTGGACCTGGGAAGATGTCCTGCGCAAAAGCGTCGACTGCATTAACTATGCGCGTGAAAAAAACCTTTATACCGTCTACTTCCCCTATGATACGACCCGGGCCCGGGATGAAGATTTGACCAATCTTTTGACCCGCATTATGGCCGAGTCTCCCCCGGACTCGGTCGGTGTGGTGGATACGATGGGCTGCGCCCTGCCGGAGGCCATTAAATATATGGTCCGGAAAGTCAAAAATCTCACCGGACTGCCGGTGGAAATCCACACCCACAATGACTTCGGCATGGGGGTTGCCACCGAACTGGCCGCTGTTACAGCCGGCGCCGAAGTCGTCCATTCATGCATCAGTGGCCTCGGTGAAAGAACCGGCAATGCCGCTCTGGAAGAGCTGATGGTGGGGCTGCAGATGCTGCTCGGCTTTGACACGAATTACAAGTTTGACAAAATTTTAGACCTCTGCAAGCTGGCGGAGGAACTTTCGGGGGTCAAGCCGGCCACCAACAAACCGGTTATCGGCCAGGGTAATTATACCCGGGAATCCGGCATCGGCGTTGACCTGGTCATGAAAAATCCCCTGGCCATGTTCGCCACCGCCCCGCAGTTCTTCGGCCGGGAGGGCGAAGTGGTCCTCGGCAAAAAAAGCGGCAAGGCGTCCATTACCTATACCCTTGAAAAGCTGGGTATCGAAAACGTCAACGACGATACGGTGACGAAAATTTTAAAAGCAGTCAAACAGCAAGGGGCTGAAAAACGCGCCCTGCTGACCCTCGCAGAATTCAAGGCCATCGTGGACCGCCAGAAAGGCTGAAAACAGCCGCCACCTTAGGTCTTCTCCTTATCGACCACCACCGGCCGCCCGGAGTTTTCCACCCGGCAAAGCTTGACCGACGTGTTCCCTTTCTCGGTTCGGTCTACGATAACGCAGTGGGCCTTTTTTTGGCTCCAACAACCCGCATTCGCGTAGATCCGATCGGCAACGAGAAAGGAATCTCTGTCGATTTTGGCTTTGTGGGTATGGCCGAAGATCACCGTTTTATAGCCCCTTTTTTGGCACAGACGGTCGCCGACAGGTTCCAGCTCGCCCTCAAGCGCCATTTTCGTCAAGGCTTCGATGGGCGCGTGCTTGTCGGCAAGCGGTTTGTACATCTTTTTTATTTCTTTGATTGTAAGCTTGCGTCCCATTGAATTCATGACGATTTCTTTGACACCGGCCCTGTCTGCCAGCGCTTGAATCAGCAAAGCAAAAAAGTTTGATTTGCCCGCGACCAGTTTGATCACGTCATCGGAATACGAAATAAGATCATGAAACCGACTCACGTAACCGCCCAGATGCTCGACAAGACGTGTGATGAAATAGCCGATCGGACGCCCCCCGGCGATCATCGAATAGGATTTATTAAACAGAACATGGTTGTTGCCATGTTCGGCGTGCAGCTTCAGCTGGCTGTCATCATACACTTTTTGAAAAATTGCTCCCGGGATTGCGGATTGAAGGGCTGCTTTTTTTAGGCTGTAATCATGATTTCCCGGCAGGTAATACAGGTTGATGCGACTTTGGGCGATGGCCCTCAGGGCTGCCATAATCTCGGGATTGGCGTCGAAAATTCCCTGAAAAGTCGGTGGCGCTTCATCGGGCGGACAGACCCAGTCATCAAAAATATCACCCGCCAGGACCAGATCCTTTATCTCGCTTTCTTTTTCCAGGACTGATTTGTTCAGAAAATTCACCAGCCGGGCTTTGTGTTTTTGAGGAACAAAGCGGGCTCTTTTCATCGCATCGGCAGCGTTGTACCGCTCCAATGAACTCAGATGGATATCGCTGATAAACATCCTTTTGGTTCTAGCCATTTTTTTTCTCCTTTCACACCTTCACAATTAAGGTTGTGGTTTAGTTGAATTGAAAACGATCGAAGCGTCGGAATTCGCCATGATGGTCCGTATGGTCCTGTACGAGCCAATTGATTCGACCCGAGGCGACGGCGTGAAATACCATCACCCGAATTGCCGTCCCCGGCTGATTTGCGCTTCAAAGGACCTGCTGAGCCTTAAGGTTCGACGCCTGAAAACAAATTTGGCGATGGCAATGGGATGGGATCGGCCGCAGGTGACCCAGGCGCCCTTCTGGCAATTGTGATCCGCGAGGGGATCCCTTGCCGTCCAACCGAGTTTAAAAGACTCTTGGATGCGCGAAAATTCTAATTTCTCGGAATCATGATCGCACGAAAACCCCGGCCCAGGCCTGGTGGCAGTTTCAGAATAGGCAATTGTCAGAAAAAAGCGGCTCTTTCTAGACGGCAGAGATATCTCGGCCGGCCCGGATACAACAATTTCATTACCATGACAATCAAGTGCCATTCCCGGCTCTATGTAAACCGTATTTTTGTGCAAATCGACCTCAAGACCACAAGCCACCCGGCACCCATGCAGACAGCGGTTATGCATTCGACGTTTGTTGTCATGGTATTGCTGCTCGGCTTGAAAATCCTCAGCGCTTAATATCATTCCCGCAAAGAAACATGGCCGTTCAAATTTGGGGTAGTCATTATGCGGAGCCGTCGGAATTCCTCCTATTCGGGTTTACTCGCTTGCTTGTGTTAAATACATCCGCCGAGAGTTGACCCTTTATTTGCTTCCTCGGCCGCCAGGTGTATCCCTGAGGTCAACCTGATCGAAAGGGTTAATCAGAAAAACCTTGTCGACTTGTAATTGGACAAACCACTATCCTCCCGGCCAATCATTAGCGCAAATTTGCTGAAACTGCAAATTAGCAGGGCGGATGCTGACCACAAGGACACCCCGGCCTGCCCGCAACGGAAGCGGTTCGCGGCTTTTTGCAGGATCGCTTTATTTTGTAATTGCTTTCGCTTATATGAAAATATTATAGTGCGTTTCTTTACTGCTCAACCAATAATAATTACTAGATGAATTGTTGCAGATGCTGATTTGGCGAAGAAATTTATACGTGCTGTTTAGTGCCCAAATGCTTTCAATGGTCGGATTCAGTATGGTCCTGCCGTTTCTGCCGCTATACATCAAGGAGCTGGGGGTCGGAACCTGGGGAACCATCGAATTTTGGTCTGGGATGGTTTTTTCCGCCCAGGCCATTACGATGATGATCTCAGCACCCCTGTGGGGGGCGGTGGCCGATCGTTATGGCCGCAAACTTATGCTCATTCGGGCCACCCTGGGCGGAGCGGTCCTGATTGCCTTGATGGGGTTTGTCAATAGTGCCGAGCAGCTGACATTGCTCAGGGCATTGCAGGGACTGGTGACAGGCACCATCCCGGCTGCAACCGCACTGGTGGCGTCCGCAACTCCCAGGGAACATTCCGGTGAATCCATTGGTTTGCTGCAAACAGGCACATGGATCGGTGTTGCGATCGGGCCTTTGATTGGTGGCGTTATCGGCGATACGTTTGGCTTTCGGGAGTGTTTCTGGATCACCGGCAGCCTTCTGGCGCTTTCGGGCTTTGCAACCATTTTGTGGGTTCGGGAAGATTTCAGGCCTGCCGTCACGGATAAACGCCAATCGGTTTTGGAAAGTTTTCGCGGCTTGCTCTCGGCACCGAATATGCTCAGTCTTTACGGTGTGACCTTTTTACAGACCACCGGACGGATGCTGTTTTTTCCCATTGCGGCTCTGTTTGTCATGGAGCTGATGCAATCAGCCTCGGGAGCGGCGGTGGCGACCGGTTTGATGATGGGAATCAACGCGGTTACCGGCTCCATCAGTGCCGTCTGGCTGGGGCGTATCGGTGATCGTATCGGTCATTTGAGAATTTTATTGTTTTCCCTGGTGGCATCCATTGGCTTATATCTCCCCCAGGCCCTTGTTGACGCCACCTGGCAGCTGATTCTGCTTCAAGCTTTGACGGGGTTTGCATATGGCGGGATACTGCCAACCATTGGTGCGCTGATGAATTTGCAGCTGCCGGCCGGAACTCAGGGTGCTACCTATGGGCTAAATGCCAGCATAACGGCAGCCGGCCGCAGCGTTGCCCCTTTGCTGGCAGCCGTGTTTGCGATGTGGCTGGGGGTGCGCAGTGTGTTTATTTTAGCAGCAGCCATTTATGGTCTGGCAGCAATAGTTGTATTGCATGTTGCAGTGACCAAAGATTCGCCATCGCCCCCGGGTCAATAGGCTCAACTAAAGGTGCCTAAACGCCGGACCTTTTAGAGGCCAGGTGTTATCGCCTGCCCCATTTTTTCTCTTCGACCGTATCTTCCTCGACGGCATAATATTCTTCAAGATCACACAGGTCTTCTATCTGCTGTCGAGTCTGAACCCATTGGTCTTCGGTAAGGCCGCTGTACTTACCGCTGCGTTTTATTTCCCTCAAGGCCTTGTCCAGATAATAGTAGGAAATGCCGATATGGATCTGGGCGTCGATGCAGCCGATATAGCCCATTTCCTGGAGTTGTTTATTACTGTAAAGTGGCCTTCCATCACGGTTGCCGCGACTCTGCACCCAGATGAGCGGCAGCTTGGATTTTGTGGGGGCGGCCAGCGCCTCTTTGTGATTGCACGGGAAAACCAGACCAAGATCCGCACCGACATCCGCGGCCCTGTTTATCCGGTTGATCGCCTCACCCAGACCTTCAAATCTGCAGGTATCGGAGCGGGCGATCATAACAAATTTTTTATCGATGGCATCACGGGCCCGGCAGGCCATTTCAATTTTATCGACAAATTCTTTCACCGCAATGGTATGGGCCACGTATTTATGATAATGCGCCCGCTTGGGGTAAAGTTGATCCTCGATGTGAATACCTGCAATCCCCGCGCGAATAAATTCGCGAACCGTCCGCATGGCATGCAGCGGCTCGCCAAAGCCTGCGCCGGCATCACAAATCATGGGAATGGAACAAGCGCTGGCAATTCTTTTCGCAAAATCGACCTGTTCGGTCATCGTGAGCAGCGGTTCGGTTACGGCTAGGGAACTGCCGGTTGCATACCCGCCCGCATAGACGGCTTTAACGCCGTTTCGCTCCGCAACGCGCCCCCCCAGCGGGTCGATGACGGCAGGCATGTATATAAATTTTCCTCTCTTCAAAAGGGCGCGCAATTTTGAGGTGGCGCTTTGTTTGGCCATCTTTTCCTCCAGTTGTTAGGAAACGTGTCTTTATCCGGCGCGAGTATAGCGAGCCGCCCCCTGGGAGTCAACACCCGCGCGGTTGCAATATGCTGTATTGACACCCATAACCAGGCTCCCTATATTTGCACCAGAAAAACGCACGTTCCAATCTTTTAAACCGGCCGGGTTGCAGCCCGTTTGCTCTGGAAAAAGGTGGTATCAATGAAAATTAAGAATCTTACAGCAAGTGTTCATCAGTATCCGGTTTACCTGCCGATGATCGACAAACCCCTCGAGCATCGCGTTTTTACGTTTTGCGAAGTTGAAACCGATGAAGGCTATAAGGGCTGTGGCGTAACAGGCGCATTTTTGCCGTGGTCCATCGTTATGGCCCTGAGACACGATATCCTGCCTGCCATAAGAGGCATGGATCCGCGCAATACCGAGGCAATCCATGAAAAGATCTGGTGGACGCTGAACCCGCGTGCCTATACCGGTGTGATCTCAAACGCCCTGGCCGCCCTTGATATCGCCTTGTGGGATATCAAAGGCAAGGAAGCCGGCCGCTCCATTGCCCAACTGCTGGGGGGATACCGCGATTGGGCCGGCACCTATATCACCTTCGGTTACCCTTTTTTCGATCGGGATCAACTCGTCGAGTATGCCAAAAAATTTGTCGCGGAGGGAAATACCCGCCTCAAGATGGTGGTTGCGTGTGACAAGGGCGGCTGGCGGGAAGATGCAATGCGGATTCGCCTGGTGCGCGAAGCCGTCGGTGACGATATCGACCTGATGATCGATGCCAACTATCGATTCACGCCGCTGGAGGCGCGGTTGCTTTGCCGCAAAATCGAGGATTTAAATCTGACATGGTTCGAGGAGCCGCTGCATCAAAACGATGCCCGGGCGCTGGCAGACCTTCGACGTCGAACCAGCATCCCGATTGCCGCCGGCCAGATGGAAGGCCACCGCTGGCGGATTCGCGAATTGGTCGAGAACGAAGCCATTGACATTCTACAGCCGAATTGCTGCTACAACGGCGGCTACACCGAGTCCCAGAAAGCGGCCCATCTGGCCCAGGTCTACAATCTTCCGATCGCCAACGGCGGCGGCTGGCCGATATTCAACATGCACACGATGGCCGGCTGTATGAATGGCATGTGGGCTGAATTTCATTGGGGAATGTGGCAGGCCGGCCAACAATTTTTCATGGGATCGCCAGGGCCTGAAAACAACCAGGTAAAGATACCCGATAAACCAGGCCTTGGATTCGAGCCCAACTATGACAGACTGAAAGAAAGCAGGGTCGAAGACCCCGCGAAACTGATGGAAGCCGGTATGCAAACCAATCTGGATGTGATGACCAAGGCCTAAGGCTGGTGCACGGACGGCATCGGCCTGCCGGGATTTGACGGTGAATTCTTACCGCAAAGCTGTTTTTTTAGCCTAATGAAAAGGTTATTTTTCTGCACACTGTATTCCAGAACCAATTTGGTGATAAAATCTTTCACGCGCTCATCGTTGCCGATAAATTCTATGCCGCAAAGAAACGTGCCCCGGGGGGATTTTTTTGAATATATCAGTCTGCCCTGCACTTCTATGATATTTTTCAGGTTATCAATCGCCGTCAGCACGAGATAACTCGACTCGATCGTATAGGGCGTCTCCAGCAATATGCCCCCCTTGCTGATATCCACGGCTATTCCCAATCCATGGGAGATTAAGCGGCGGTGTTTATTAAATGCAAAATAGGAAATCAGATTCTGGGTTTTAACCCTTGTGTGTCGGCGGTATCTAGCCAGTTCCGGCGGGTAAACTCTGAAAACGGTGTGACATTTGGAACACCTGACCAGGGTCCCGGTGGTTTTTACAGCGTTGCTGTCTAATTTGAAATTAAAACGACATGATTGACAGGCGATTTGCATTGGATTTGCCCCTATAATTTACCCCTGCATAGATTGGGCTCATTATTAAATATCGGGATTTTTACCGGAAAACTTGAATCCAAAGCATGCGGGAATGGCCGCGGCGTTGAGTTATGGCGTTCATGCCTATCGAATCATTTCGACATCACCTTAAAAAATCACTAAAAAAGCAGGGTCTTTGCGGACCCTGCTTCGAATATCCGTTAAACCCCGCTCAGCCTTGATTATATTTCTTTTTATTCTTTTTCTTCATTTGCCCGGGTGGGTATTTCTTTACATGCTCGGCATGATAAAGGTAAGGCCGGTCGGTTTCCATCTCAATGCTGACGTAATCCCCTAATCTCACTCGAATACTGCCGGGCAGTGATACGCTGACTTCCCAGTTGTCACCCTCCAGATAGAAATAAAGTTCGCGCTCATTATCGTAATAAACAGAAGCGGACGGATAATAATGGTAGTGATGTTTGGCGCGATAACCATGGGCAGGTGCATGGGCTGGGGGTCCGCCTTTTTGGGGCTTATGCTCAGAATTTTCCTGCGAAGACTCATAGCTGTCGTCATTATCATATCCAACCTGGATTCTGTTGCCGGCACAACCACTAGCGAAAAAGATCAAAGTAAAGAAAAAGCCGACTGCTATAAATGAGATCATGCCTTTCGTTAAAGTGGGTTGCATCATTCTAATTCTCCCTTTGAATTTTTATGGTTCGTCCTTGAATTATGAATCGGAAAAATAGATGGATTATCAAGTGGCGCCAATAGTTGTCGGCGGAATACAACTTTATCAGGCGGAGGCGTTTGATTTTGGTGATACCCAGCAACCTCAGGCGGCGGTCAACTCGGACCGTTCTATGTCTTTTACACCGCCTTTCAATTTTAACCGATAGGTTCCATGTGGCGTTTCAACCTCGTTGCCCTTGATCATTTCTTTAATGGCCGGTGTAACCTTGTGATACGTCCGGTACAGTTGGTCCATGAGATGGATCTCGGAGATCTCGATCCACTTGTCATCGTGCGGATTTTTAGCCTCGTACACAGGCAGTTCAAACTTCAACATTCCTTTTAAACCCCACTCTCCGGTTACGTCAGGATTGCACCCACAAACAAGAAGCCGGGTCACCATATGGGTTACCCGGCTTGGCATTCATCCCCTGGCAACCCAGCCACCTTGATTCAAGGCCCGCGGCTTTCCGTCACAGCCTCACAGCTGCTTTGGCTTTATCGTGGATTTATTGGTATCTAATACCTTTTCAGCTTACCAAAAACCGGCGCATTCGTCAATTGCTGGAGATGGTTCAACGCCGCTGATATGAATCAGGCCGACAATATGGACCACGATGAATGGCACGCGTTCGAGCCGGCTCACGTCCTGAAACATTACGAATAGAATTGCTCAAATTATCAGGCGCTTCCACCGGTCTGACCTCGGCTGCGCTGTTTCCAATTTATCTAAAGATTTCGGCACGTAATGCCGATAGAGCATTTATGCCTCCTTGGAAAATATGGTCATGGGATCTTCGTTTTTGCCACCGAAACCATGGAATTGATTATTTTAGGAAACGATCGTGTGATGGATGATGGATTAGCACGCCGCAACGACTTTCGAAGTTCTGATTAACCGATTGATTTGATGATAAAAAAATCCGCACAAAAAACGTAATCGCTCAAGAAGCTGCTCGAGACTACGTAGATACAAGGTTACGAAATTATGGCTAACACGGTTTTTTGTAGCCCAAATTCAGATTCGGGGTCGGTTTGTTCCGAAACCAGGTTATCGCTGTATGAAAAATCTGAATGGGCAACTATCCGCACCAGCAAAAATTATAAAATATCCATTACGCTTGTTGCCGACAACATTGTCTGGTTAAGGCCTTCCGGATACGCAAAATCATCAGATCTTAGGCGTGCGTTGGATTTCACCAAAAATTTTCGCGCCAAGGTTCTCCCGGGAAATCGGCCCTATGTTCAAATTGATGACTGGTCGAACCTGAAGGGGTCATCCTTCCGGGCTCGAAAATTCTATATTAGGGATTTAAGAAGACGCAAGCGTCTATTAGGGTTGGTCTACTACGCCTCCCCAACGGCTTTAAGAATCGCAATACAACTTGGAAAACGGTTTAAAATCTTTGCTTTCACCATAGAGATTGCCCAGAATTTCAGTGATGCCGTTACGCTGGCCCACAAAATCCTATCTGGCAGCAGGGATGAAACCAATAAATTCCCGTTCGATTCTCCTTCGAATCAAATGGACGTTGAACCGGATAGGGGTCAGGATGAAGCCGTCATTGCAGATTCCACCTGGCAATATAAAACCGACAATTTTGCAATGCGGGTTGAAAAAATCAATACCAATGTCCTCCACGGCATCACTGCCGGTCGGATTAAAGTGAACCAGATGGAGCCTTGCTTCCAATTGCTGGAGGAAGTTGCGCAAACATCGAACTTACCGCCGGACAGCTATTATCATATACTGGGATTGGATCAATCGGTGGGGATTGGACAAAAGGAACGCAAACTCTATATCGCGGCCATCTTGGAATTCTACAAAAAATATCCTTTTCAAATGTTGATCTTTTATGGTGTTAACCGGTTGCTCGGGGCGGCCATTAACATGTCCAGGCCCTTTGCTCCTTTCAGGGTCAGAGTGGCAAAGGATTTAAATAGTGCCCTGAATTTGATTGAAGATCAAAACCGCAGGGTTAAAAACCCTCTATATGCTGCTTCGAGGAAAAAAAATATTAAAAAATTTGCGAATGACGACCAGATCAATCAATATGTGACAGAGCTGCTGAAATTTTTAGAGGAAATCAATTGGGAAGTTGATGGACTTAACCCCGACCGGCAAAAAGATCCTTCCCATCCGTTTAATCCGGTGTTCGACGCCATCGAGCTCGTTAAGTGGGAGCTTGATGATCTCTACAGCGAGCGTAAGCTGGCAGAGAAGGCCTTGCGTGAATCTGAAGAAAAGTTTCGCAAAATCGTCGAATCTACTCCGATGGGAATCTATATGTATCAACTGGAGGAAGATGGCCGCCTTGTTTTTGTCGATGCCAATCCTGCTACCGACAAAATTCTTGGGGTCGATAACAGGCAATTTTGCGGCAAAGTGATAGAAGAAGCCTTCCCGTCATTGGCCGATACGAATATCCCCAATCTATACCGGCAAATATGTGAAAGGGGCAAGCAAATAAGAGGCGAACATGTTCATTATGAAGATGATCGGATACAGGGAATATTCGAGGTTAACGCTTTCCAGACAGAACAGAACAAAATGGCGGTGATGTTCTCTGATATTACGAAAAAAAAGCAATCTGAGGAGGCTTTGCGGCGCAGCGAGGAAAAGTATCGCAACATTCTTGAGACGATTGAGGATGGCTATTTTGAAGTGGACATCAAAGGCAACCTGATTTTTTTCAACTCAACGCTTTGCAAAATTACAGGGTACCGTGAAGATGAATTGAAAGGCATGAACTACCGGCGGTATGCCAGTGCTGACACCGCAGATAAGATGATTCAGGTATTTAACCACATCTACCAGACAGGCAAGCCCAGAAGAAACGTAGATTTTGACATTGATCTAAAAGACGGTCGGTCGATTGCGATTGAACTTTCAGCCTCGGCGGTTAAAGCTTCCGATGGAACGATCACCGGTTTCAGGGGCTTGATGCGGGATGTTACCGAAAGGAAAAAAGCTGAAGAGGAACGTATCCGGCTTGAAATAAAGCTTCAGCAGGCCCAGAAAATGAAAGCGATTGGTACGCTTGCCGGAGGCGTCGCCCATGATCTTAATAATATCCTGTCCGGGATTGTCAGCTATCCGGAACTGATCTTAATGGATCTGCCTCAAGACAGCCCCCTGAGAGACTCCATCAGGGCGATTCAGGATTCAGGCAAGAAGGCCGCCGCGATTGTTCAGGATTTACTGACGCTGGCAAGAAGGGGGGTATCGATAAGCGAGGTGGTGAATCTGAATGATATAATATCTGGATACCTGACCAGTCCGGAATTTAAAAAATTACAATCATTTCATCCGCTGGTGGAAATAACAACCGATCTTGAGGCTGCGCTTTTAAACATCGCAGGCTCTCCGGTTCATCTCATGAAAACAGTTATGAATTTAGTTTCAAATGCAGCTGAGGCTATGGTCGATGGCGGCATCCTTCATTTAAAAACGGAAAACAGGTATTTAGATCAACCGATACGGGGTCATGACGATATTAACGAAGGCGACTATGTGGTTTTAACCGTATCCGATTCGGGGGTGGGAATCGCCGCAGAGGAGATAAATCGGATCTTTGAACCATTTTACACCAAGAAGGTCATGGGCAGAAGCGGAACGGGGCTGGGAATGGCGGTTGTGTGGGGAACGGTCAAAGATCACCACGGTTACATACACGTTGACAGTGAATTGGAAAAAGGCACCACGTTTAAAATCTATTTCCCCATAACAAGAAAAGAAAGACCTGAAAATCCTGACGCCCCGGAATTAAATGATTACAGGGGTAACGGCGAAGCAATCCTGGTGGTTGACGATGTCAGAGAACAGCGCGAAATCGCGTCAAAAATATTGTCCCAATTAGGCTATTCGGTGAAGATCGCAGCGAGTGGCGAAGAAGCCGTTGAGCTTATGAACGATGAACGGGCCGATTTGGTCGTTCTAGACATGATCATGTCGCCGGGAATTGATGGATTGGAAACCTACAAGAGAATCGTTTCCAGACACCCCCATCAAAAAGCGATTATCGTGAGCGGCTTTTCGGAGACAGACAGGGTCAAAAAAGCGCAAGGCCTGGGAGCCGGGGTCTATGTGAAAAAACCTTACACCATCGAGGGAATCGGCATGGCTGTAAAAACCGAATTGGAAAAGGAACGGAAAGCAGCCTGAATTAGAACCGGGGGATACTGCGGTAGGACCATGGCAACAATCTGATAATGGGCAGTGAGATTTTTCTGTGGGCGCCAAGGCTGGCTGGCGAATGCCAGCGTTTATCACAATTCAATGCTGGTTTGCTTTTCATTCTGCCCAGGCGGTCTGTATTGATCGGCAACAGTGGAATGAACGACAATGTCTCGAAACTGAACACCCTGGAGAATGCGCAGCGGCACATCCACGCCTGCTTGGCCGAGAGCCCAGACCTTTCGGTAAAAATCCGCCATCCCCTGCACCTCCTGCTTATTAACGGCAACAATGATATCGCCGGCTTTGATTCCGGCCTTTTCAGAGGGGCTGCCTGATCTGACCCGCTCTACAATTAAGTGGCCGTATAATTCTGCCGTCCTGACGCCGAGCCAGGGTCGTGGCGGCAGCTTGGAACTCCCTGAAAGCTTCAGGTCGCTGAGAATCGGTTTCAACAGATCTATCGGCACGAACATATTGGCTGGCATCACGCCTATACCCGCAACCGTGAGCGGAGAAAACAAATACCCGATACCAACCAGGTGGCCATCGCTGTTAATAAGAGCGGCACCGCTGAAACGTTCAATCGAAGGGGCTGTAAATATAGCATTCTCCAGAAGGTACTCCCATGGACCGGCAAATTCTTTGCGGGCAATCACTACGGCCCCCTGGACGGCATTAGCGCTCCCATAGCTTACAGCCAGAACCGGGTCGCCCTGCTTGACCTCCGATGAACTGCCAAACGGCATGGGGTTCATTTGCAGCGGCGAAGTTGCCCGCAACAGACCAAAGCCGGTATTGCGGTCATAAGCGACAACGGTGGCAGTGACGGTTTTGTGATCCTTTCCGACTATTTCAACTTTTTCAGCCTCGATCGTCTGGAACCCGATGGTGAGGACATGTCCGGCTTTATCGATGACAACACCACTTGCCACCCGCTTTGTCCCGAATCTTTGCGCTGTGCGGGCATTTTCCGGCACCGAGATGCGAATCTCGACAACAGCATCCAAGGATTTTTCCGCTGCCTGTTGCGCATGGACAGTAGCCGCGACGGTGGCCAAAATAACGATGAGGATTTTCAGGTAAATTAGTTTCATGGTAATCACCCTTTCTTGTGCGGGTGTCAAGCGGGGGATAGTGCCTCACAACTCATTATAAAATCACCGCTGTCCATCAACAAACAATTATCTTTACAGTCAGACAAATAGTGTCTTCGCTTCTCGAGTGAATTGCCCCATTGGCAATTGCAGGAGCAGGACCTTGCTGCTTGGCTGAGGCATAGCTGAATAATAAGCTCTATTGTCCAGGCTGACAAGCTCTCTAAGGAGGATCAGGCCAGACAGAGGAAAAATAAATGGGTCAGATCTTAACTATTCGAATTGGCTCCCCGCAGTTCATCGTTTTTCGGGTAACACAGGTATCATTCATGCCCGTTCTGATGCCAGTGCAATGTCCTTTGCGTCCATTTTGGAAAAGACATAGGGAAATGGAATCGCAATCAAATCGCCGATGATGTAAGACCCCATGACAAAAACATGCAGTATGCCGTATAATGGAAAGTTTCCTGCGATTAGCAGGGGGAACACAACACCGATGAACCAAATCGACTTGTAACAGAGCTGCATCATCAGAATCGGGATAAATTTAAGCGGAGAACGTAAACCAAATATGGACATAACTCCGAAAGCCAACCAGACGCTACCGGTAACGCCATATACGATCGGATCTTGGGTCGGCCATCTAAACAGGGAACGAACCGTTTCTGGAAACAGCACCATTGCCAACCCGAATCCGCCGGCTCCGACAATCGTATACCCGTACATAACTTTTAACCATCCCCAGCGGACATTTATTTCTTTGCTCATGAGATTTCCTCCTTGTTAGAAATGGCCTTGGCAATGTTTATTGATTTCTGAAATCGGACAAATCATCAATTGGGGGCGTTGTCATAGCAATCGGCTGCAGAGTCGTAGGGATGTCAACAATATTCGAAAGCGATTCTGGTAAGGAAAATAAAGAACTTCGCATTCAATCAGGAGTGAAATAAACAGGCGTTGAGGTTCATAAAAACCTCCAAGCTCTCAATTCTAGGCAAAAGTTATTGTTAAAATTGAAGGGGAGACCACTTAAATCCCGATCTGATTTCACCATTATTAATTGAGGATTGAAATGTCAAGAAAATAGAAATTCGAATAAATGCCTAAGGGAAACAATCGGAAACGTCTATCAAATTATTTGACCTTGACGGGCACAATTTGGGCACAATTCAATCGAATATTACTCCCCCTCTCCTGTCAATCACT
>JAFDCJ010000013.1 GCA_019312835.1 Deltaproteobacteria bacterium | reverse complement strand
ATCGTCTATGATTGCGAACGGTGGCGTCCGGGCATTGAAGATATCATGGCGGCCGCCGATTATTTCATTCCCTCGGCGGAATTTTTGGAATCCGACAAATTGAATTTCGGAGATATGCCGTTTAATCGAAAAATAGCCAAGCTCAACGCGATGGTGGCCGGGCGTTTAATTGTAACCCGCGGCGCCAGCGGCGCCTATTACGCGGACGGTGAAAAACTGTACCGGGTGGCCCCACCGGCGGTGCGGGCGGTGGACACCATCGGTGCCGGCGACAATTTTCATGCGGCCTTTGCGCTGGCCCTGAAAAAAGGATTTGAGCTGCCCCGGGCCGTCAAATTCTCGGTGGCCGTGGCTTCCCTGTCCTGCCGGGAATACGGCGGGCGCAACGGCGTTCCTGAAATGGCAGAAGCCCTGCGGGTCGCCGATAAGCTGGAAGAAAAAGCACTCGATACCTGATACAGGTAGCCATGCAAAAATTCACCCTAGAAAAGGCGGTTGGCAGAGATGACCCCCCAACGGCCTGTGATTTTCTGGCACAGCATACCGGGCTTTCTAAAACCCGGATAAAGGATGCCATGAACAAAGGAGCGGTCTGGCATCAAAAGGGAAAAGGCAAGCCGTATCGTCTCCGTCGGGCCACGGCTGCAATTGAAATCGGCGATAACCTGTCAATCCACTATGATGCCAAATTACTGGCATTGTCGCCCCATCGGCCCGATTGCATCAGCGATCAACATCGCTACAGCATCTGGTATAAACCCGCCGGAATGATCACCCAGGGAAATAAATTCGGCGATCATTGCGCGCTGCTGCGGCAAGTCGAGCTGCACTTCAAGCCCCGGCGCGAAGTGTACCCGGTTCATCGCCTTGACCGTGAAACCTCCGGCATCTTGCTTATTGCTCACGATAAGAAATCGGCCGGTTTGCTGTCCGGCCTTTTCGTGTCGCAACAAATCAACAAACACTATCGCGCCCGGGTGCTCGGCAATCTGGCTGACCGGCGTCCTAAAGGCCGCATCGAGCAGCCACTGGACGGCAAACCGGCTGTCACCGAATATGTCGTCAGGAGCTATGATCCGGTTGGGAACTTCTCGTCAGTGGAGGTGACGATCCACACCGGCCGCAAACACCAGATTCGCCGTCATTTTGAGTCCATCGGATTTCCGGTGATCGGCGACCCTCTTTACGGCAGCGGCAACAAGAATAAATCCGGTTTAAAACTAGCTGCCACATCCCTGCAATTTTGTTGCCCTATCCAGGGAAAAAACATGGTCTTTGAAAGCCCGCAGGCAGACTTTGATGCAGATATCAGAAACCGAAATTGAAGTTAACTGTCATCGGAAAAAGTTTTATGACAACCGCCTATCGGCATCGTCAGTTCGGCACAACTCTGGTGGTAATATTATTAGCCGGTATCGCCGTTGCTGCTGTCATACTCAGCAGGTATGGCTGGCACCCGCTTGGGATCTTCGCCATCGTAATTTTGATAATCTGTATTCTTCTTTTTTATTCATTGCGGGTTGAGGTAAAGGGAGGCCTCGTCCGGTGCCGATTCGGATGCGGCCTGATTGGAAAAAAATTTCTTTTAGCAGAGATAATTGAAGCCCAGCCGGTTATCAACAAATGGTATTACGGGTGGGGTATAAGACTAACGCCACATGGATGGCTATTCAACGTTTCAGGACGCCAGGCTGTTGAAATCACCTTGAGGTCTGGCAAGAAATATCGTATTGGAACCGACGAACCTGAGCGACTGGCTGACGCAATTGGCAAGAATTTGAGATAGGAACTTCATGGAACCGTTAAACCCCATCCCACAATGTATTGATTGCCTGATGTCGCTGGCCCAAAACGCTGTTGCGCTGGCAGCTGACGACCGGCCCGGCCTCTTGGAAAAATCAGAGACAGCCGTGCGCCAGATTCTGGCCGATGCTGAAATGAACCCGACCAGTTCGCCCCAGATTGCCAACCGAATTCTGCGGGAGATCCGGCGCCTGTCGGGGGTGGACGATCCCTTTGCCGAATTCAAAGCACGGGAAATGGAACAGGCCCGCCAACTTTTCACACAGCTCGAAGCGAAGGTGGGCCCAACCCTGCGGTCGCGGGTAAGTTTTGCCGCCCTGGGTAACAATCTCGATTTTTTTATCAGCCCTGAGCAGGCCCTGGCCGAAATCCCCCGTACATTTGCGCATGAGATCTCCTTTTTCCGCGATGACATCGATCAACTCGAGGCCTGTTTACGCCAAAAACCTGCCAGGGTTTTATATCTCACCGACAACGCCGGCGAGGTCTACTTTGACGGGCCGTTGTATAGATACGTTCGCGCCAGGTCCGGCAGAACTATCCTGGTTGTGAAGGGCGGTCCCGGACTCAATGACCTGACACGGGCAGAGCTGAAGGGCGCCGGGCTCGAAAACAGCTTTGATGCCGTGATGGACACGGGCACCGACGGTGCCGGGATCGACTGGGATACGGTTTCCAGGGACTTTTTGGATCTGATCGCTTCAGCCGACCTGGTCATTTCAAAAGGCATGGCCAATTTTGAAACCCTTTACAGCCGCGATCTGGCCGCACCCGCGTTTTTTCTGTTCAAAGTCAAATGCGTGCCGATCCAAAGATATATTCACGCACCGGCCAACAGCTTTCTGGCATGGTGGAAAGAGGGCGTTCAACGTGAAGATTTATGATGCAACCCTTGCCATCCATGAAAAAATGATCGTCTTTCCGGGGGATCCACCTTTTAAAAAAGAGCCCGTGTCCCGGATACGCACCGGTGACGACTTTAACCTGTCGACCATCACCATGGGAACGCACCTGGGCACCCATGTGGACCCGCCGGCCCATTTCATTGACAAGGGTGCCACGGTCGATCAGATTGAACTGAAAACGCTGGTGGGACCGGGTGTGGTGGCCGATCTCCGGGGATGCACTCAAATTGATCGGCGGGCACTGGAACAGGCTGCCGTCGCCGATTACAAGAAGGTTTTGCTCAAAACCGATAACGGTCCGTTGTTGTTGGCGTCATCCTATCAAGCGGCCGGGGTTTATCTGACCGAAGACGGCGCCCGTTATCTGGTGGACAGTGGCGTGCGCCTGGTCGGTATCGACAGTCTTTCCATAGAACACCCTGAGAGCAAGGGGTCACCGGTTCATCACCTTTTGCTGGAAGCCGGTGTCCTGGTGGTGGAAGGTGCTCGCCTGGTTGACATCCCTGCGGGTGAATATGAAATCTTCTGTCTGCCGCTGAAGATCACGGGCGCGGATGGTGCACCGGCGAGAATTCTGTTGCGGGGTTAGCTAGAAGCCATCTCAAATATGCATTTTACCCACGAGAAGTTCACCGATTTTATAACTAGATCCTTTCAAGCTTGTATTTGCGGCTGCCCAAACCCAGTTTTTCACCGTAGTCGAGCTGGATGGGCCAATCGATATCGGGATAGATGGCCTTGAATTTGTCCTTGCCGGGCAGCCTGTTTTTTTTGAGGCACGAATCCGGCAGGGCCCGTTCCTGGTTGACCAGATCCACCGAGGCCTGATCGATGGCGATCGGGTCGGTGGATGCCACCACCCCGATGTTGCGCACAATGGGAGCATCGTTAAACGGCGGGCAGTCACAGGCCGGCGACACATCGGTGATAAAGTTGACGAACATCGCCCGATTCTCCTTGCCTTTTAAAACCCCCAGGGTGTATTCAACCATTTTCTCTAAAAATACCGGCACGGTCTCATTCCATTGAATCGCAATGGCCTGGTTGGGGCAGATCAGGATGCACTCGCCGCAGCCGATGCACTTTTTGGCGCTGATCCTGGCCTTGGTTTCGACCAGGGCGATGGCCTTCTGGGAGCAGCGCACAATACAGTCGCCGCAGCCCACGCATTTTTTTGCTTTAACCTTGGGGGCCACCACCGAGTGCTGCGCCAGTTTGCCCTTGCGCGAAGCGCAGCCCATGCCGGTGTTTTTAATGGCGCCGCCGAATCCGGAAAGCTCGTGGCCCTTGAAGTGGGCAACGGAGACAAGGGAATTGGCTTCAACGATTTCCTTGCCGATGTAGACCTTCTTGAACCGCTTTTGATTGATGGTCACCGCGGTTTCGCTTTTGCCGCGCAAACCGTCGGCAATAATGATGGGCGCATCCACCACCGGGTAGGCGAATCCGTTGCGGAGGGCGGTGGCAATGTGATGGGGCGAATCACTGCGGGTGCCGACGTAAAGGGTGTTGGCATCGGTTAAAAAGGGAACGCCGCCGGCCGCCTTGATGCAGTCGACGATTTTCCGCAAAAAAACCGGACGGACAAAGGCCGTATTGCCCAGCTCGCCGAAATGCAGCTTGACGGCCGTCAGGTCTCTTTTCTTTACAACCCGCTGCAGTTCGGCGGCTTCCAGTAATCTTCCCAGTTTGCTGACAAAGTTTTCCCTGTAGCTGGCTCTCAAATCGATGAAGTAAACAGTGCTTGGCATACAGATCCTCCGATGATAAAAAATAGCATCAGTAGTGACATCAAGACAGAATTCGAAATCGATTTTCCTTGATCTATATATAAAATCTCCTTTAATTACGAAATAAATCAAAAATTATAAAGAGGAAAAATCGTGTCACTTGCAAAAAGACTGGAAGCGTTAAACCAGGTGTATCAAATTTATGATGATTATAGTGCGGCCCTGGATCTGGCCTGCGAGGCCAGCTGCGCCCATTGCTGCACCGCCAACGTGACGATGACCACCCTTGAAGCCTGTAAAATCATGGATGGCATAACGGCAAGCGGCAGGCAGGCGCTCAGCACCCGCCTGAAATCAATTGAGGAGATACCCCGGTTTAAGCCCTTGCTCACCACCAACCGCATGGCCGAGCTGTGCGCGGCGTCCGCCAAAATCCCCGCCGAAGATAGCACCGACCAGGGGCAGGACTGCGCCCTGCTCGACAACGATCTTTGCACCATCTACGACCTGCGTCCCTTTGGCTGCCGGTGTTTTGTTTCGCGTCAGAACTGCGGCGAGCTCGGCTATGCCGATATCGACGATTTTACGGCCTCGGTCAACACGGTTTTTTTGCAGGTCATCGAGCACCTCGATGCCGAGGGCTGCTCGGGCAATTTACTCGACGTGCTGCTGGTCATGGCAACCAATGACAATCGGCGCGCCTACGAAAACGGCAAGTTGAATTGCGAAGCCAATGGCCTGATCGTTAATTGGGAGCTGAAGGTGCTGATGATTCCACCCGAGCACCGCGAAAAAATCGAGCCGATTTTGCAGCAGCTGCGCCACATCCATCTTTGAGCTTCGAGGATTGGCGCAGTAATTTGCCGGGCTTTTCAGAAAAGTCTGGACATCTGATATAAATTACGTCATACTTCACCGGCAACTTGTCGGGAGCTCGGAAAAAATCGGGCTGAGAGGGATCCTGTCAACCAATATGGATCCGACCGTTGAACCTGATCCGGATAATGCCGGTGGAGGAAAACACTCAGATCTGCACCGCCCTCTGCCGAGGGCTTTTTTTTGCCCTCAAAGCCGCTTTCCCATCTTCCGTCACCAATTCCAACATCAAACGTTCCAGTTAACGAAGGGGGCTGTTTATGAAAAAGTGGCTAATTATTTGTTTATTGGTGATGATTCAGGGCCTGGCGTTGCAGGCCGTCACCGCAGAAAGCCGGCCGGTTTTGACCTTGATGACCCACGACAGTTTCGCGGTCAGCAAGGATTTGCTGAAAACCTTTGAAGAAAAACACGGCGTCACGCTCAAGATCCTAAAAGGCGGCGATGCCGGCGCAGCCCTCAACCAGGCCATCCTGTCCAAAGCCAATCCCCTGGCCGATGTCTTCTTCGGTGTGGACAATACCTTTATGAGCCGGGCGCTGGCGGCCGATATTTTTGTCGCCTATGCGTCGCCCAAATTAGCTGACATACCGGATGCGCTGAAGCTGGACCCGCAGAACAGGCTTTTGCCGGTAGATTTCGGCGATGTGTGCCTGAACTACGATAAGAGCTGGTTTGCCGGCAAACAACTGGCGCCGCCCCAGACGCCGGACGATCTGGTCAAACCCGCGTACAAAAGCCTGACCGTTGTCCAGAACCCGGCGACCTCATCTCCCGGGCTGGCCTTTTTGCTGTCCACCATCGGCAAGTACGGCGAACAGGGCGCCCTTGATTTCTGGCGCAAACTGCGTGCCAACGATGTCTATGTCTCCCCGGGCTGGTCCGACGCCTACTACGGTCAGTTTAGCCGGGCCAAAGGCGGCACCCGGCCTATCGTCGTCAGCTATGCCAGCAGTCCGGCCGCCGAGGTACATTACAGCGATAAACCGTTGGACGATTCGCCAACCGCGGCGGTGCTCGGCTCTGCAGCGGCTTTCCGGCAAATCGAATTCGTCGGCATTCTCAAGGGTACCCGGCAGCCGGATCTGGCCCGCAAACTGGTGGATTTCATGTTAAGTCCTGAGTTGCAACAAGACATCCCCCTGAATATGTGGGTTTTTCCGGCTGTGCCCGGCACGCCGCTGCCGGAAGTATTTCGCAAATATACCCGCCAGGCCCAAAACCCGGTTCTGTTGACACCGGAACAAATCGAAAACGGCCGGGAAAGGTGGATTGAATCCTGGACCGATGTGGTTTTAAGGTGAAAAGTCCTCTACGCTATTTGCTGATCGTGCCACCCCTGGCATTTCTGGGCGTCTTTTACTTCTATCCGCTGATCAGTATCTTCGGCTTGAGTCTGGCCCCCCGGGGTAGCTGGGAAATCGACAAGCTCTACCAGCTGGTGGCCAACAGCTATTATCTGCGGGTGCTGTGGTTTACCACCTGGCAGGCGGGGCTTTCCACTCTGTTGACCCTGATGTTGGCCCTGCCCGGCGCCTATGTCTTTGCCCGTTATGAATTCAGGGGCAAGGCGATGCTGCAGTCGCTGGTGACGGTCCCCTTCGTGCTGCCCACCGTGGTCACCGCAGCCGCCTTCAGAGCCCTGCTGGGACCGGGGGGCCTGGTGAATACCGGCCTGATGACGGCATTTGATCTGGAACGGCCGCCCATCAACATCGATCACACGGTGTGGTTTTTTTTGCTGGCCCATGTATTTTACAACTACACGGTGATCGTGCGGCTGGTGGGCGGCTTCTGGGCGCGCCTTCCGCGGGACGTCAACGAGGCGGCCCGCATGCTGGGTGCTTCCCGCCGCCAGGTATTTGTAAAAGTTACCCTGCCGTTGCTGATGCCCTCCGTTCTGGCAGCATCGCTGTTGATATTCGTATTCTGTTTCACCAGCTTCGGGGTGATCCTCATTTTAGGGGGTCCCCGGCTGGCCACGGTGGAGGTGGAAATATACCGTCAGGCCGTGCATTTGTTCAACCTGCCGATGGCCGCCGCGTTATCGCTGGTCCAGATTTTATTTGTGTTCGCTTTGATGTGGCTTTACACCGGGCTTGAAAGACGCAGCGCGGTCTCTTTGATGCCGGCAATGAGCCGCAACGGCACCCGCGCGTCCGCCCGCACCCGCTTTGACAGCATCATGATCGGCGGCAGCACAACGTTTCTACTGCTGTTGCTGGGCGCTCCTTTGGCAGCCCTGGTGCTCAGTTCACTGTTGACGGGCAGTGGAGCGGGCCTGACCTATTATCTGGGGTTGTTTAAAAACAGCGCCCAGTCTATTTTGTATGTCACACCGATCAGGGCCATGGCCAACTCCCTGGGATTTGCACTGGCCGCCACCGCAATAGCATTGATTCTGGGCTGGTGTTCGGCTGCCTTTCTGGCCGGGCGCCGCAGCTGGATGACCGGCCTCTTCGATCCCGTTTTCATGCTGCCGCTGTCCACATCGGCAGTAACCCTCGGGTTTGGATTCATCATTGCCCTGGATGAACCCCCTTTGAACCTGCGCACCTCTGTGGTGTTGCCGGCTGTCGCCCATGCCATGGTAGCTTTTCCGTTTGTCATTCGCAGCCTGCTGCCGGCCTGGCGCGGTATTCCTCAAAGCTTGCGGGAGGCTGCCGCCGTATTGGGCGCCTCACCGCTAAAGGTCTGGCAGGCAGTTGACTGGCCGATATTGGGCCGCGCCATGGTGGTCGGTGCTATTTTTGCATTCGCCATCAGTATGGGCGAATTCGGGGCCACTGTTTTTGTGGCGCGCCCCCAGACGCCCACCCTGCCGTTAGCCATTTATCGGTACTTGACGCACCCCGGTGCAATGAATTACGGTCAGGCTATGGCCATGTGCTGTATCTTAATGGTGACGACGGCCATCGGATTTGTGCTGTTGGAAAAAATAAGGCTAGAAGTGGTTTCAAAACCTCAGATCACGTCCAAAGACAAGGCGTCGATTTGATTTAGAAGCGGAGCGTACACGTTAGTACGTGAGCATTTTAAATCAAATCGCAACGCAGTATTTGGGCGTTAGATGGGGTTTTGAAACCACTTCTAAGCCCTGGAGACTACTGATGTGGCCCTGCTCGAGCTGAGAAACCTGACAAAAATTTATGAACAACCCGCGGTAAAAGGTATCAGCCTTACCCTGGAACGCGGCCGTATCCTGTGCCTTTTGGGCCCATCGGGCAGCGGCAAGACGACCCTGTTGCGGCTGGTCGCCGGTTTGGAGCAGCCCGATGAGGGGCAGATTATCTTTGACGGCAAGGACCTGGAGGGCGTGGCACCCCATCGGCGCCAGTTCGGATTGATGTTCCAGGAATTTGCCCTGTTTCCCCACAAGAGCGTCTATGACAATATCGCTTTCGGCCCCCAGGTTCAAAAAAAACCACCCGATGAAATTCAGCGGTTGACCCAGGAGATGTTGGAGCTCGTCGGTTTGACCGACAAGGCCGGGCGCAATGTCGCTGACCTGTCCGGTGGCGAGCGCCAGCGCGTGGCCCTGGCCCGCAGCCTGGCGCCCCGACCGGGATTGCTGATGCTGGATGAACCGCTGGGCGCCCTCGACCGCGCCCTGCGTGAACGCCTGATGCTGGAAATTCGGGTCATTCTCAAAACCTTGAACATGACAGCCATATTTGTGACCCACGATCAGTCCGAGGCCCTGGCCGTGGCCGATAAAATTGCGGTCATGAACCGGGGCCGGCTGGAGCAGGTCGATTCACCCGAAAAACTTTACCTGCATCCCCAAAGCATGTTTGTGGCCCGTTTTCTGGGTTTTAAAAATCTGCTGCCCGGCAATATAACACCCGATGGCGGTGTCCAAACCGATGTGGGACTTTTTTATCCGCCCCTGTTGTCGGATGTGACGCAAAATTCAGTCACCCTGGTCCTGCGCCCTGAATGCGCCCGGGTGGCATCGCCCGATTCCAGCCCGGCACCAATGCCGGTAATTTCAGGCCGGGTGTCATCCCGGCTGTTTACCGGGCAAAGCTACCGGATTGGGGTCGACATGTCGTCGGGGGTGAAAATGGTATTTGATCTGCCCAATGAAACCCCCCCGCCGGCCGTCGGCCGACAGGTGGATCTGAACCTGAAACCATCCGGCATGGTAGTTATTGAGTCATCTTAAATATTTAAGATAGAGGATAGCGATGCGCGCAATCATCTTTGCAAATGGAATTCTGGAGAAATGGCCGGCCGGCTTTGAATTAGCACCCACAACTGACCTGATTATCGCAGCCGACGGCGGGACCCACCACTGCCTGGCCAGGGGGGTGTCCCCTCATGTTGTGGTGGGCGATCTGGATTCTCTGGAACCGGAGACCCTGGCGGATCTTGAATCGAAGGGGGTCGAAATCAAAGCCTACCCGCCGCGCAAAGACGAAACCGACCTGGAGCTGGCGTTGCAAGAAGCCCTGGATCGCAAGGCCTCGGAAATCATCATTCTGGGCGCCCTCGGCAAACGCTGGGACATGACCCTGGCCAATGTCCTGGTGCTCACGACCCCTTCTCTGAAAGATGTTCGAACGCGGATTATGGATGGCCGCCAGGAAATCACCTGCCTGGCCGGCGGGCAAAAGGCCGTATTCAGCGGTCGGCCCGGGGATGTGCTCTCGCTGGCACCGCTGCACGGTTCGGCCGACGGCATCACCCTGTCCGGTCTGGAATACCCCCTTGAAAAGGCCACCCTGCCGCTCGGCTCAACCCGCGGCATCAGCAACGTGTTCGCCGGCCGCATCGCCGCGGTTGAGCTCAGAAGCGGCTGCCTGCTGGTATGTATTGCCCGGTTGCCAGAGCGTGATTCCTAAATCCACTCCAGTTGCCGTGGGTGCATGTTCGCTGGGACCATCTGGTAGAAGGTAAAAGGTCTAAGGTATGAGGTCGAACGTCAGAATGCCAGACCTTACACCTTATCCCTTATACCCTACTAAACCTTATTCCACCTGAAAAAACCCCTCATCATATTCTAATTGGCCCTGGTAGCGTCCCATAAAGAATCCGGGCAGGGCTTCAACATTCTCAAACAACCCGGGGTCGGCTTCGATCCCGGCCCGGTGCAGGGCTTTGAGCATATCTTCGGTTTTCGGCGGACAGCCCTTGATGGCGATGGCCTCCTGGATGCCGGGATTGTCCTTGTGAGCCTGATAGATGCATTTGCCCAACAAGATGGTCTTTTTCTTGCCCGGGCTCGGCTGCATGGATTTTCCGGTCAGAATCTCGACATCATCCCAGGCTTTGCCCTTCCACGCAAAGCGAATGGCGGACATCATCAGGCCGTTGACCTGGGAGCAATAGGTGCACATGGAAAGATCGTACTTCTGGTAAAAAACCCCTTTGAGGCCCTGCTTGACCAGCGGTGTGGGCAGAATTACTTCAGCGGTTTCACTGTATTCAAAGTCATAGGCATGATGACGCGCAACCGCGTCGATGCTTTCACCGACCACTTCGATATCTGAAAAGTCCCAGGGACGCCCGTGGTTTTCGGCGGCATGCATCAGGTGGGGTACCTGCTCGGGGCTGTAACCCAGCACGGCTGCGCCCACCAGGTCGGCTGACAGCACATCGGCCGAGGCCACCAGCAGGTTCGAGCGATGCAGTTTGCCGTCAGGTCCCGGGCCCCGCTCGTTGGTAAAAATGCCATCCTGGAGGGTCAACATGGGCGGCATTTTGTCGGCCAATTTGGACACCCAGAAGTGCAGATCCCTTCCCGGGGTCATGTTGTGGCATTTTTTGCGGGAGGGGATGTCAATCAACCCTTTGAGGTTTTTTATTCCCAGGCTGACCACCGTCTGGTTGTGGGCTTTCATGACGGGCAAATCCACCACAAAATCGCTGTCCAGCGCATCGGCGTTGAAGCGCAGCACGACCCCATCGCCGAAATCCACTTTTTTAAAGGGGCGCTCGAAAATATTCATAACGTTAATGCCGTATTTTTGCTTCATCTTCCCGTAGCCAAGGGTTTCATAGGCGTGGGCCGGTGTGGCCAGGTCCCTGGGATTCATGGTGACCATGCCCTCCCCGACGGTAATGTCATCGATACCGCGCTCCTTTAAAAGAACGATCACGTCCTCCACCACCCGGGAGGTGGTGATGACCCCCCATTTGGGAAACGGGACGGCCCTGGTCCAGAACACGATATTGGGCTTGATGAACACCTTTGCCTTGGACGGCAGGTGATCCAGTCCCCGGGAGAGCTCAACGGCTTGGCGCACTGATTCCAGGGGTTCGTCATAGCGCACGATGGCAACCAGATTTTTGCTCATAGACATCCTCCAGATTGAAACGGCTTGGAAATTACAGATTGAAAAGGCGTTGGGCATTCAATCCACAAATTTGACTGATTTGCTTCCGGGATAGACCGGCTTGTTGCATTTCACTGAAATATTTTTCAGGTGCCAACAGGGGGTAATCACTTCCGAACAGGATTTTGTCGATACCCACCAAATTGATGGCCATTTGATAAACTTCGGGATCATAAAGATAGGGAGAGGCGGCGGTGTCAAAGTACACATTTTGCAGGATTTGTTTGACCTCTTTTTTCATCAGGGCATAGAAAAACAGCCCACCGCCCCAGTGGGCCAGAACGATTTTGTTGTCGGCAAAGCGTCTGATCAGTCCGTAAATTTGCGACAGGGTAATCGGGGTCTTCCCGTGGTAGTCATGCCCCACCGGTTCATTGGTATGGATCAATACCGGCCGGTTGCGCTCAGCGCACATGCCCATGACAGGCACCAGTTGCGCCAGGGCCACATCGTCAATGCCGGACTTGTAAAAGGCCAGCTCACCGATTCCGGCAAGCCCCCCGGCCAGACACCGCTCCGCCTCCGCCGCCGCCCCGGCGCTGGCCGGGTCGAAACAGCCCAGTCCGATGAACCGATCGGCATAGGCTTGAGCCATGTTCAGGATGTAATCATTGTGTGTCTTGGCCAGCTCGATATCGGTCCAGGGAAAGCCGAACACCACCGCCCGGTCCACACCGTTGGCATCCATGACGCTGATCAGCTCCCGGCCACCGATGAGACGGGCTTTGGGGGACTGGTACAAGAGCTGGAAAGCGGATTCGGATGGGAAAAATTTTCCCCTGTTCCGGCGAATTTCGGCTGGAAAAATATGGGTGTGAACGTCGATGATCATTTAGGCGTATTCCGTTCTATTGCAAAATTCAGATTGATATTGAAAGTTTACTTAATAGAGATTGCGGGAACTTTCAACCTGTATCATGCATGATGTTGAGAACCAACCGGAAAAGGAAGGACAAAAATATAACAGCCAACTGGATTTTGCCAGTTGGCCGTTAAGGAGGAGAACAGATGAAGAAATTATTAGGCTTTGTGCTAATGGGTTATTGCAATAGCCTTGCCAAACTCGTTAAAAAGATTAAAAAAATCCGATATTAGTAAATATAAATATAAATTTCAGATAGATAAAAATTTCTATCCCCTCAGAAAATCTTTCGCTCAATGGCTTTGAAAAGCCGCCCAAAGGGCGGTTGGGTTCATAATTATTAACCAATTGGGGTAATATCTAAGAAACCTGTTGTTATTAATGCAATTTTTTAATATGAGGTGAAGTTCAAAATTTTGAACCCGATACGTGGACCTTATCATTCAAAGCCATAACTATCTAAATTTCTTTATTTTTTTGGGATTCACACTTTTGAACCCGGGATAAAATAACCTCCAAATCGGGGGCGTGAACACAAAAATTTTCGTGAATTTCCGCCTGCCGAACGGTGTCGCCAATTCAGAGAAACGCATCATTTATGCCTGTCATGCCGGACTTGATTCCTGCTATGGCACAACCGCGGTCACCGCAATCAGGATATTAAAATAATTCTTCCCAAGGAGCAACCCAGCCGGATGAAATCCTTTGACCAGGCTCGAAAAAATCCAATGTACCTGTACCTGATCGTCCTGTCAATTTGTTCGACTATGGGTTTGCAGGCCTGGCGGACGTTGTTTAACAATTTTGCCGTCGAGGCCGCCGGACTGAGCGGCCAGCATGTCGGCATGATTCAATCCGTCCGGGAAATTCCCGGTTTTCTGGCCCTTATGGCCGTCTATGTCATCTGGCTGATCAGAGAACACCGTCTTTCCGCCCTGTCAATTCTGTTGCTGGGGCTGGGGATCGCCGTCACCGGCCTGTTTCCTTCTTATCCGGGACTGATGTTGACGACTTTGTTGATGAGTTTCGGCTTTCATTATTACGAAACCACCAACATGTCCTTAACCCTTCAGTACTTCGATGCGCAAACATCGCCCTGGGTGTTCGGCAAGCAGCGAAGCTACGCGGCGGCCACCAATATCGTTATCGGTATTGTCATCTATTTTGCAGCTTTTTGGCTGGATTTCAACCAAATTTACCTGCTGGTAGGCGGGCTTATAATGCTGGCCGCTCTCTGGGGTTTGACCAGGGACCCTTCTGACACCAACCTCGTGCCCCAGCGAAAAAAAATGATTCTGCGCAAAAAGTACGGGCTTTTTTACTTTCTCACGTTTATGGCCGGGGCGCGTCGCCAGATTTTTATGGCGTTTTCGGTTTTGTTGATGGTGGAAAAATTCAATTACGCCGTTCAGGAAATCACCATTCTTTTCGCCGTCAACAATGTCATCAATTATTATTTGAGCCCCATGATCGGCAAGGGCATTATCCGTTTTGGGGAGCGCAAGGTGCTGTCACTGGAATATCTGAGCCTGATTTTCATTTTTCTGGCCTACGCCGCCACCGGATCGAAATGGATCGTCGCCCTTCTTTATATACTGGACCACATAGTTTTTAATTTCTCCATTGCCATTCGCACCTATTTTCAGAAGGTGGGCGATCCACGAGATATCGCGCCGACCATGGCGGTGGGATTTACCATCAATCACGTTGCCGCGGTTTTTTTGCCGGCCCTGGGAGGCATATTCTGGATGATCGACTACCGCATCCCCTTTGTCGGCGGCGCTGTGATGGCGGCCGTCTCGTTGTTGGCGGTGCAACTCATTCGGGTACCGGTAAAAGCTCATGGTTCGTAGCCGTGATGTTGTGGTTTCAGGTTTCAGGTGTCAGCTTTGGAATATACAGCCCGCTCCGATGCTTCAAACTGACACCTGACACCTTCACTTTATTTCCAGAAACCTTGAATCCGCCGCCCCCAAGGCTCCTACTGCCACACCCCATCAATCTCCACTCCACAATGGGTGCAGCGGCCCTTTTCGATGTCCAGCTTCCCCACCCGAAATCCCCAGCGCTCGATCACGCGTTCACCGCAGCCATGGCAAAAGGTGCTTTCGCCGGCATCGCCGGGAACATTGCCGGTATATACATATCTCAGGCCGGCCTCTAAGCCGATTTGTCTCGCAGCCGTGAGCGTGGCAACCGGTGTGGCCGGCCGGTCGGTGAGTTTGTAGGTCGGGTGAAAACGGCTGATGTGCCAGGGTGTTTGCGGACCCAGTTCTTCAACGATAAATGCCGCTAAATCTTCCAGCTCGGCCGGATCGTCATTCAATCCTGGAACGATCAACGTGGTCACTTCGACGAAAATACCGAGCGCTCGCATCCGTTTCAGGCTCTCCTGGACATGTTTGAGCCGGGCGCTGCACAGCTCCTTGTAATATTTGTCGGTAAAGGCCTTCAGATCGACATTGGCAGCATCCAGATAGGGGCTGATCATCTCCAGCGCTTCGGCGGTCATATAGCCGTTGGTGACAAACACATTGCGCAGCGCTCTTTCGCGGGCCAGCCGGGCGGTTTCATAGGCGAATTCGAAAAAAACCGTGGGTTCGGTGTAGGTGTAAGAAATGCTTCGGCACCCCCCCTGCTCGGCGGCCGCAACCACCTCCCGGGGGGTACTGGTGCTCCCCATAATCGTTCCCCCCTGATCGGCGGGCATCTGGGCGATGTCGGCATTTTGGCAAAAGCGGCAGCGAAAGTTGCAGCCCACCGTAGCAATGGAATAGGACAGGGTGCCGGGCAGAAAATGAAACAGGGGTTTTTTTTCGATGGGATCAATGTGCCGGGCAACCAGATTGCCGTAGACCAGGGTTTCAAGAATACCGCCGCTGTTTTCCCGCACCCCACATATCCCGCGGCGGCCGTCCTTGATCACACAGCGATGGCTGCACAGGTTGCACTTGACCTTGCTGTCCTCCAGCGACTCCCAAAGATAGGCTTTCATATTTCTTCTCCATCCAAGATGCGAGACCTAAACAAATTTAGCAATGTATTTCCTATGAGTAAAAGTCGAAAAAATTCGAAATTCTAAATCCGAAATCCGAAACAAATCCGAATGATCTGAACGCCGATGTTCAAAACGCCCAGCTGGCAGGGGAAATTATCACAACTTGTAACTAAGATTTCGTGGTTTGGAATTTGATTATTTTGATGTTCGAGCTTGTTTCGGATTTCGATATTCTGATTTCGGATTTAAAAAAAAATTAAGGAAATGAGGAAAAGGCTATTCCTCTTTGCGGACTGCCAGGTTAAAAATAATTTGAAAATTAACCCGTTGCGGCGCCCGTGGGATCCTTCGCCTGATACGGAGCGGCCAGCGGACGGGTCTTGAATCGGGGCACCAGGACGACCACCATCCCGGCAAAGGCACCAAACGGACAGCGCTGAACAATCTTGGAATGCTCCAAATTGGTGACCAGTTTGCCCGATGGTATCGGCAGCTGACAAACGGTACGCCAGGAAACGGGCACCTGTCCGATAATCGTCCGGATCATTTGCTTCAGCTCCCAGACGCTAAAAAACTGGGCATGATTGAATATGGTGGGTGAAAAAATCCCCTTGACCCGCCGCTGTATGCCCTTGATGGCATAGCGGTTGAACACACCGATAAAGACGCGATCTTTGGTAACCCGGAAGGCCTCCCGCAGGGCCTGGGCCGGATCATTCACAAATTCCAGGGTCGTAAAAAGGCAGGAGTAGTTAAACGAATTGTCATCAAAGGGCAGGTCTTCGGCAAAACCCCGGTACAGTTCAACGCGATTTCCCATTTTTTCCAATGCCATATCCAGCATATAAGTGGAGGGATCCAGACCGGTAACCTGCAGTCCCATCTCATGCAAGGCGGACAAACAGGCCCCTGTACCGCAGCCGATATCCAACACGGATTCACCCCGCATGGGTTGAAGTAAGTCCTTCATCAGCTGCGTTTCCAGCTCAAAGGCCAGCTTATTGCGGGGGCTGTTAAACCACCGCTCATAGCTTTTCGCTTCAGTAAAATCAAAGACATGTCCCATATTTGGTAATTTAAGGAATAAATCCGACTTTATCAAGGGGAAATCCTGTCGCGGGGTCCAGAGGTTCTGGGTTCTGGGTTCAAAGGTTCGGGAGTACGGAGGTTCAAGAATAGCCCTGAACGTTGAACCGGGAGTTAATCTTCCTTCGATTCGGCGGGCAAATTTTTACTTTTTGCGGGTGGGCGTTTTTTCCTGCGGGAAGGTTGCTTCTTCTTGGGGGAAGAATCTGTTTTGGATTCCGGTTGGGGCTCCGGTTGGGGCTCCGAGGGCCCAAAGCCAAAAAAGGCCCCGGGAAAGTGAGAGGACTTTGGCTTGGTTCGGGGTCTGCGATGCTCCCGCCGTTTGCTGGCCACGCCTTTGTTGCGGCGCTGAGCGGCTCTTTTCGGTTGTGAGCTTCTTCGGAGCCTGAGCGGTTTGGAACGGTCCTCAATAAACCAGTCGTCTCCGGGCCAGACCACCGGAATCTTGTAACCCAGCATCTCTTCCAGAGGCTCTAGATGAAAAACGTAATGTTCGCAGGCCAGAGACAGCGCCCGACCGGATTTGCCGGCCCGGGCCGTTCGTCCGATGCGATGGACGTAGTTTTCCGAATCCTGGGGCAAATCATAGTTGATGACATGGCTGATATCCTCAACATGAATGCCTCTCGAGGCCACATCGGTGGCCAGCAGAATTTTAATCTGACCTTTTTTAAACTGCTCCATTAACCGGAAACGCTTGCGTTGGGGAAGATCCCCTGTTATCCCTTCGGCCGGCCATCCATTGCCTTTAAGCTTGTGCGTCAGCATCTCCACCCCGACCTTGGTGTTCACAAAAATCAGCATCCGGCTCCAGTCTTCCCGTTGTAACAGGCCCAGAAGCAGAGATACTTTTTTGTCGCTGCCCACATGATACATAGACTGCTCGATACCCTCCACCGTCACCGTCTCGGGGGTGACGGCGATAAACTCGGGCAAATTCATGAATTCGTAAGTAAGCTCCATTACCCGATAGGCCAGGGTCGCTGAAAACAACATGGATTGTCTTTTTTCATAATTGGGGAGCTTGCGCAGGATGTAGCGCATGTCTTTGGCAAATCCCAGATCAAGCAGGCGGTCGGCCTCGTCGATAACCAGGACCTTGATTCCCTCGGGTTTGAATATTTTCTGCTTGTAATAATCGATAATTCGCCCCGGGGTGCAGATAATGATGTCCACCCCCTGGCGAAGGATATCAGCCTGTTTTTGATAATCAACCCCACCGACGACCTGCACCATGGTTAAATCCGTGTGGCGGGCAAGTATTTCGGCCTCCTCATAAATTTGCCGGGCCAATTCACGGGTGGGTGTAACGATCAGGGCCGAAGGCAATCGGCGCTCTTCCGGGGACAAAGCCAGCAGTCTTGTCAGAAGGGTAACCAGGAAGGCGGCGGTTTTTCCGGTACCGGTCTGGGCCTGACCGGCCACATCGCGTCCGGTCAGCGATACCGGCAGGGTCTGGGCCTGGATCGGGGTACAGTTGACGAACCCGGCGTCGTGCAAACCGTCGACAACCGCGGCCGGCAGGTCAAATTGGTCAAACCTTGTCGCGGTTAAAAATTCAGGTTTTTCCGCTCGTTGAATCTGGGATGATGATTGGGGATCTTCTGCCATGGATTTTGCTATCAGTAATATACTCCTGTTAATATGTTTTCATTATACCCATATTTCTCATTTATGCAAGAGGCGCGGGATTCGAGTTGCGGGTTGCGGGTTGCGCGGCTCGCAATTCAGAATTTCGGTTCGTTCCGATGCTCACCTCGCAACGCGCAACCCGCAACTCTTACTGCCAGTGACCAGCTTTCAGAAACCAGCGACCAGCAATCGGTACCGCTTGACAAGTGGGATGGGCTGGACCATATTGGACCCGTCTACAGATTCAGCAGATGTAACGAGGATGATCATGAAGGAATTCTTCAAAGTTAAAACAATCGAGGAAGCGCTCGCGTACCGGACGCAGTTTGCTCCCATGGCCAGTGAAAAGGCTCCCCTGGCCGATTCGGTGGGAAGAATTCTTGCCGAAGATATTCATTCCGACATCGACCTGCCCGATTTTCCCCGTTCGATAATGGATGGATTCGCCGTGAGTGGGAGTTCGACCTTTGGTGCCAGCGAGGGCAACCCAGCCTATCTTGTTGTCACGGGCTCCATTGCCATGGGCGAATCATCGAATTTATCCGTGGGCCCGGGTGAGGCGGTTCGAATCTCAACCGGCGGCATGCTGCCGCCCGGAACCGACAGCGTTGTCATGGTTGAGCACACCGAAGCCATCGACGACACCACTGTTGAGGTCTATCGCAGTGTTGCCCCCGGGCAAAACATGGTGACGGTGGGCGAAGATATTAAAAAAGGGGATGCCATCCTGTCAGCCGGTCAGGTTATCAGACCCCAGGAAACCGGTCTGCTGGCCGCCCTGGGCAGGCAAAACGTCATGGTGTTCAAGAAACCGGTGATCGGCATTATTTCCACCGGGGATGAAATCGTACCGGTGGCCCAGGTGCCCGGACCGGGCCAAATTCGCGACGTCAATACCTATACCCTCATGGTCCATATTATCGAAGCCGGCGCCGTCGCTGTCCCCTTCGGCATCGTGGGCGATGATTACGAGGCCCTGCTGGCGAAATGCTCCCAGGCCGTGGCGCAATGCGACCTGGTCCTGGTTTCCGGCGGCAGTTCGGTGGGGGCCCGGGATTTTACCATCGATGTCATCTCCGCCATGGAAGACTCGGCGGTCCTTTTCCACGGCATTTCAATCAGTCCTGGCAAGCCAACCATATTGGCCAGAATTCAAAACAAACAGTTCTGGGGGCTTCCCGGACATGTGGTATCGGCAATGATCGTCTTTGCAAGAATCGTAAAACCGTTTATTGAATATATCAGCGGCGCCGCCGGCGACAGACAGCAGACCATCAGACTCAAGGCCCGCCTGAGTAGAAATGTGGCATCGGCCCAGGGCCGGGTCGATTTCGTTCGCGTTCGGCTGTTGCAGGCGAGCGGTGCCACCTGGGCCGATCCGATCCTGGGCAAGTCCGGACTGATCAGTACCATGGTCAAAGCCGATGGGCTGATTGAGATCGGAATGAACACCGAAGGGCTGGATGAAGGCTCAGAAGTAGAAGTTATTCTTCTTTAGAGTATTTATGATAACCAAAGATTTGGTGATAGTAGGGAAATTAGATACCAAGGATTAGCTGGCGTATTGGCGTACTGGAGTGATGGAGTAATGAAGATAACACTGAAGTGCTCTGATGCAGTTCGATGGATTTCCAACACTCCATTACCCCTGAATAATAATTAGGATAAGTTCCAATACTTAACAACTGGTGCAAGCATGAGTCAATCTCGCAACGTATATTTGAAAATGAAAACCCTGCCGGAGGCTCGCAAAATCCTCGATGAGGCCTTCGCATTATCCGATGTCCTGGAATCCGAGACGGTGCCGGTGCCCGAAGCTGTCGGGCGGGTTCTGGCAGAACCCGTCTATGCCAGGCTGTCCTCCCCGCATTTTAATGCCGCCGCCATGGACGGCCTGGCGGTGAAGGCTGACATCACTTTCGGGGCCAATGAATCAAGGCCCAAGATTCTCAGAGTCGGCCAGGATGCATTCTATGTGAACACCGGCCATGTCATGCCCGTGCAGACGGACGCCGTCATCATGATCGAACAGGTCCATGTTCTGGATCAAGATCAGGTTCAAATCGATAAGCCGGTGTTTCCCTGGCAAAACGTGCGCAAAGTCGGCGAGGACATCGTGGCCACCGAGCTGTTGTTTCCCCGCAACCATCTGGTTACGCCTATCTGTGTGGGGGCGCTGTTGACCGGGGGGGTATTCGAGGTGCCGGTTAAAAGGAAACCGAAAATTTTGATCATCCCCACCGGCAGCGAGCTGGTCGACTGGCGGGTGTCGTCGATGGATGACTTCAAGCCCGGCCAGGTGCTTGAGACCAATTCCTTCGTCATGGGCGGCTTGATCGAAAGCTGCGGCGGCACTTACACCCGCCACGATATGCTCATGGATGATTTGGAAAAAATCAAAGCGGTTGTCGGCGAGGCCGTCGAAAGTGGTTTTCAGATAGTTCTGATACTGGGAGGCTCCTCGGCCGGATCTGAAGATTATGCCAAACGGGTGGTTCTTGAAAGTGGCGAGGTCTTCGTCCATGGTGTGACCATTATGCCCGGCAAACCGGTGGTTATCGGCGCCGTCAAGAACACGCCGGTTTTCGGCATCCCCGGCTATCCTGTTTCCGCCATCATGGCTTTTGAGCAGTTTGTGCGGCCCCTGATCCATCAGATGCTGGGACAACCCGATCAAGGCAGGGAAACCGTCGAGGTGACGCCGACGCGCAAGATTGCCTCCAAACTGGGGGTTGAGGAATTTGTGCGCGTAAAGCTGGGGCAGGTCGGCGAAAAAATCGTGGCGACCCCCTTGCCCAGGGGTGCCGGCAGCATCACCTCTATCACAGAGGCCGATGGCATTATTCGCATCCCAAATCACATCGAGGGGCTCAAAGATAACGAACCGGCCACTGCCGAACTGCTGCGCCCCCTGCCGTCGGTGCGCCGCACCATTGTAGCGGTAGGAAGTCATGACAACACCCTGGATGTATTGGCCGACCAGATCAAGGCCCGGCACAGCCACCTGACCTTTTCATCCAGTCACGTCGGCAGCATGGGCGGTATAATGGCAATCAAGAGAGGCGTCTGTCACCTGGCGGGGTCGCATCTGCTCGATCCTGCCGATGGTTCCTACAACCGATCTTATGTGAAAAAATTTTTAGCGCAGCTGGATGTCAAGCTGGTCAATCTGGTTTTCCGCGATCAGGGCCTGATCGTCCAGCGCGGCAATCCCAAAGGGATCAAGGGAATCGAGGATTTGTCCCGCGGGGATATCGCCTTTATCAACCGGCAGGCGGGATCGGGTACCCGAATTTTACTGGACTATCGCCTGGGCCAGGTCGGAATCGATCCCGGGCAGATCAACGGCTACCAGCATGAGGAGTTCACCCATATGGCGGTGGCGGTGGCGGTACTTTCCGGAACCGTCGATACCGGCCTGGGCATCCATGCGGCAGCAGCGGCCCTGGATCTCGATTTTATCCCGGTGGTCACCGAGCAATACGATCTGATAATCCCGGCGCTTCACTTTGAATCAGAAATGATTCAACTGCTGCTGGAAACTATTCGTAGCACGGAATTCAAAAACCGGGTGGCAGCGCTGGGCGGTTACAGCACCCATAAAACGGGGGAGATAATTATATAAACGGCACATAGTTAATAGTAAGGTAAATAAAGGTTTACCCGCATTCAGTGAGTCCTTAGCTGGAGGAGTAATGGAGTGATGGCGTATTGGCGTATTGGAAAATGATAGTCGGCTTTTCAACCATTACTCCAGTACTCCAATACTCCATCACTCCGAATTAGATTGATTCTTGTCCCCAGTCTATCCGGGTGATATGCTGACTTTTTGGATGTCATCACATGGAGCGACTGGACAAAAAAATCTTCGGCACCCTTTTCTTTTCGATATTTGCGGCGGTAACCGGCGTCGGTGTCGTCGTCCCCCTGCTTCCGATCTATGCCCATGATCTGGGCGCCTCGGGTTTGTACATCGGACTTATCTTCGGATCTTTTTCCATATCACGAACCTTCTTCCTACCCTGGTTCGGCCGACTCTCGGATGTCCGGGGGCGCAAGCCCTTCATTGTCCCCGGTTTTCTCGCCTACGCCCTTATTTCCCTGGCGTTTATTTATTCCAGCGCGGTCAGCACCCTGATCGTCATTCGCTTTTTTCACGGCATTGCCTCAGCCATGCTGATGCCGGTAATCCAGGCCTACATTGGCGATATCACGCCCCGGGGGCGCGAAGGCATCACCATGGGCATTTTTAACATGTCATTGTTTCTGGGATTGAGTCTCGGCCCGTTAATCGGCGGGGTCATCAAAGATTATTTCAGCCTCCAGGCCTCATTTCTCTGCATGGGGCTGCTGGCGCTGGTCGGATTCTTTTTGAGTCTTATCCTGCTGCCGCCCGCACGATCCGAAAAAAGCATCGCCCAGGCCGATAAGCCCTTTTCATGGAAAGCAGTTGTTTATGACTGGCATGTGATCGGTCTTTTTACGTTCAGATTTGCCTACGTATTCTGTGTGGGCATCATTTGGGGATTCATCCCCCTGTATGCGGACTGGCGTTTTGAGGCTTCCAGCTCCTGGATCGGGATCCTGATCATGCTGGGGGTATTTGTCAGCGGCCTGATCCATTTGCCGATGGGTTACCTGGCCGACAGGCTCAACAAACAGCTGATGGTGGTCGCCGGCGGCCTGATCGTGAGTTATGCCGTCTTGTCGTTCGTCTGGGCCGAACAGCTGGCCGACTTAATCCGGGCCACCATTCTTTTCGGTCTCGGCGGGGGGGTCTCGATGCCGGCCCTGATGGCGATGGCGGTTTTAAAGGGCCAGAAAATCAACGCCATGGGAAGCATGATGGCCTTGATGACGGTCGCCCATAGTCTGGGAATGTTCAGCGGTGCCCTGATGGGGGGAATGATGATGGATTTTTTTCAGCTGCAGACCGTCTTTCCATTGGGCGGATGGATTATGCTGATTTGCACCGGCCTGTTTCTGGGCGGCACAAGTATCAAGAAAAATTAAAAATTGAAATAGAAAGCGTTTAAAAATTGCAGATTGTCCGCTTGAGGCGGATAAAATGTAATTTGGAGACAATTTCTGCAAATTGACAACCAACTATATTGCATTACATTAGAAACAACCTTTAGAGGGGATACCGGTCTAACAATCAAAAGCCATCTCATGGGCCCACATTTAAAATTTAAAACCGAAGGGTCATCCAGCTGTGCTGGAAGGCCCACCGCTGAACATAAAAAATGAGGGGTCATCCAGCTGTGCTGGAAAAACTTTTTGGATGGATCAATCGATCCAGGAACCACCACAAGAGCAAATGAGCACCAAACGGGATTACTACGAAATTTTAGGCGTCCAGCGCGATGCCACCAACGATGATTTGAAATCATCCTACCGCAAACTTGCCTTAAAATACCATCCGGACCGCAATCCCGGTGATAAAGCCGCCGAAGAAAAATTCAAAGAAGCCGCCGAAGCCTATGAAGTTCTGCGTGATCCTGAAAAGCGGGGACTTTATGACCAGTTTGGCCACGCCGGCCTGGAGGGGTCGGGATTCTCGGGATTTGGCGGATTCGAAGACATTTTTTCAAGTTTCGGGGACATCTTTGAGGATTTTTTCGGGTTTGGCGGCCGGCGCCGTTCCGGCTCCAGAGCGCAGCGGGGAGCCGACCTGCGCTACGATCTCACCCTTGGTTTTATGGAAGCCGCCTTCGGAACCGAAACCGAAATCAAGGTTGAGAAAATGGAAACTTGTCCGACCTGCAACGGGGATCGGTGCGAGCCGGGAACCGCCCCAGAGACCTGCCGTCAATGCGGAGGCTTGGGACAAATTACCAGAAACCAGGGATTTTTCACCGTACGATCGACCTGTCCGGTATGCCGGGGCGAAGGCCAGGCCATCACCCACCCCTGCAACGGGTGCCGGGGAAGCGGCCAGGTGGCCGTCGCCAAAAAAGTATCGGTTAAAATCCCGGCCGGGGTTGACAATGGATCGCGCTTACGGCTAACGGGCGAAGGAGAGCCCGGCCGGCTGGGCGGCCCCAAAGGCGATTTGTATGTTTTCATCCATGTCGAGGCGCATAATTTTTTTCAACGCCGCGACAATCACATTATCTGCACGGTACCGATTTCATTTGTTCAAGCAGCCCTGGGCGATAAAATCAGTGTGCCGACTTTAAACGGCAATAAAAAGCTGCGAATTCCCAAAGGCACCCAGCCAGGGGATGTCCTCTTTTTCAAGGAAGAAGGAATCCCATCATTGCGAACGGGCAAGCGCGGGGACCAGGTCATCCAGGTCGAAATAAAAACACCGACCCATTTGTCCAAACGTCAGGAAGCCCTGCTCAGGGAATTCGCCGAGCTCGAAGCAGGCAAACTTTCCAAAAAGCTCAAAAACATCCTCAAGGGGGGAGCACCCCAAGCCAGCAACTGATCGCATTCAAACAATGTGGACACCTGCCTTTTTGAAGCGGGAATTTCGAACACGGACAGCATGATGGTTTGAAGATTCGAAATACGAATTTGGTCCCCAACCTAAGAAAAACCGAACCGCAATATGTTAATATTGCATGGAGCCCAACCCGATGTATGAATTAAAAGTTGTCACCAAGTTTGCCGCCGCGCACCGACTCACCATGGTGGGCGCCAAATGCGAGAATATGCACGGGCACAATTGGAAGGTGGAAGTCTGTGTGACCGGTGATAAACTGGACGATGCAGGGGTGGTCATGGATTTCGGCGAAATTAAAAAACACGTGGCCGAAATCATGTCAATGCTGGATCACAAATACCTCAATGAGCTTGAATTTTTTCAACAACGCCAGCCGTCATCAGAGAACATCGCTGCTTTCGTTGCCGGCCAACTGCAGCAACGAATCGACAACTCATCGGTCAGGATCAGCCGCGTGACGGCCTGGGAGTCCGATGACGCGTCGGCAACCTATATTGTTGATCAAGCGCAATAATACATCCAGCCACAGTGCGTGTCGTTCGGATATAGCGCACTAAATCACAAAACCCAAGCACCAAATTACAAATAAATCTCAAATTTCAATGACCGAAGCATTCGGTCGGGTCGTGTGATGCTCATCGCAAGCCAAGCACCGCCTTTTAAACCAAGGTGATTTAAAAATGGCAGGCACGGAGGCCCGACCTACTTCTCTCTGTTTGTAATATAATTGACAGAATACCTTCATTCGGCATTCGTCATTCGCCCCTCTTTAGTCCCTTCCACCTCTTCATCAACTCGTCACGCGTCACAATGGCAGATACATCCGCTACGTGTTCGCGGATATTGTCCAGCCCGCCCTCCTGGCGATCTACCAGTATGACTGACTTGACGACCTCAAGGCCCTCGGATCGGGCTCGCTCTATGGCTTTGATGGTGGACCCGCCCGTGGTGGCCACATCATCGATAATGACCACCGCTTGCCCCGGCTGGACGTCCCCCTCCACCCAGCGGATGATGCCGTGATCCTTGCGGGTTTTGCGTATCGAAAAGGCATTGACCGGTTGGTCCTGGATCGCGGATGCAAAGGCCGTGGCCACTGCGATGGGATCGGCTCCAAAGGTCAACCCTCCGACTGCGGTTGCCGGGCTGTCTTTGATGGCATCAAACATCAAATGACCCACCAGGTACATCCCGCGGGCACTTAAGGTTGTCGGCTTGCAGTTCACATAAAAGCGGCTCATTCGGCCGGACACCAGCTTAAAGCTGGGCTCTTCGGTGTACTTAAAGGAGCGGCGGCAGAGGATATCAATTAATTCTTCTTTCATGGCATGGGTCCTGGCGGTTGAATTGTCTGTAAATTAGGACAATTTAATGACAATACAGGGTTTCTTTTGAAATTTCAGCCGGGTTCGCACCGGATGGCGACAGATTCTAAGAAACTATTGATTCCCACAGTGTTATTCGATATAAAAAAGCCTCCACTTAGTTGGAAGAAGCCAGTTTAATGGGTGCAGTGGAGGCTTGAGCAAGGAAAACCGGCAGCGGCACTCCCTGAACTCAAGGGCTTCATACCAGTAAACGTGACCGGGGTCAAACTATAAATGAGTCCATAGTTTCTGTGGCGCAGCGAATAAAGTGGCCCTGAAATAGCATGCGCGCTGTAAATCCTCAAATTGTCCAGGTGCGGTTAATGGATTGGGATAATATATGATGCACAAAAAGTGGCGAAACTTAGTTTACGGTATTACCCTCGGCTGCCTTCTCCTGCCGCACGGTTTGGTATCTGCTGAAACGCTGAACCTGCGCCAGACCATTGAGGCTGCCCTGGAAGCCAATCTGGAACTTCAAAGATCAAAAGAGGAAATCGATGCCGCTGTCGCCAACAAGAATGCGGCCACCAGCGATTTTTTTCCGACTTTGAATGCCAGGTACGGTTATATTCGGCGTGACAAGCCGACCACCCAGGCTTTGGGAACCCAGAGCGGCCAGATAGTTGATGTCATCATCAATCCGGAGGACGAATATAATTTTGTGACCTCCTTTTCCCAGCCCATATTTACCGGATTTGGGTTGTACAACCGCTATAAAATTGCCGAGCTGGGGCTCGACATCGCCCAGTATTCGGAACAGCTTACGCGCCAGAATGTCATTTTAGACGCCAAAAATGCCTACTTTTTGATTTTAAAAGCCCAAAAGCTGCTGGATGTGGCCGATGACACGGTCAAGCAAATATCCGCCCAAAAGGAAGTGGCTGAAAATATGTACCAGGTCGGCATGAGCCCCTTAAATGATTTGCTGCAAAGTCAGGTTCAGCTGGCCAATGCCAAACAGGGGCTTATTACGGCTAAAAACAACCTGGACATTGCCGAATCCCAGTTCAACACCTTGCTGCGCCGTCCGGTAAACTCCCCGGTAAACGTCGTCGACATTCTGGATTACACGCCCTGGGCGCAAGACATTGACGATTGCCTTGCGCTGGCCGAAGAGCAACGGCTGGAAATCGAGGTGGCCGACCTGGAGGTACAAATCGCGGAGAAAGATTATAAACTCAGCGAACGGGATTATTACCCGACGGTCAACCTGACCGGTACCTATACCAAACGCGGCACCGACTGGGATGTGGACGGCGGGGTCGGTATCAGCGATCAGGATTTCTGGGATATCCGGGCCACGGCCAGCTGGGATTTCTGGCAATGGGGCCGAACAAGATACGGTGTCAAGGAAAAGCTTAGCCGTCTATCCCAGGCCAAGCTTCGCAAGCAGCAGGTTTTGGATAACATCCAGCTGGAGGTCAAAGAAGCCTATCTGCGAACCCAGGAGGCGCAAAAAAATATTACCACGATTGAAAAGGCCATCGAGCAGGCCAAAGAAAATTTAAGGATCACCGAGGAGCGTTACAAGGAGCAGGTCTCGACCACCACCGACGTGCTGATTGCGCAAACGTTGCTGACGGAAACCATGACCAATTACTATAATGCCTTATATGATTTTAAAATTGCCAAAGCCGTCCTCTACCGGGCACTTGGACAGGAAATGCTGGAATGATCGATGCCCATGAAAAAAGCTCCATCATCCGGATGTTTCATGTTCACCACAATTACGGCTCCAAAAAAGCCCTGATCGATATTACCCTTGACATCACCAAAAATGAGTTCGTTTTCATCAGCGGCCCCAGCGGCGCCGGCAAGACGACCCTGCTTAAACTCTTTTATTTGGGCGAGCCGGTTTCCGAGGGTCAGGTTCTGATTGACGGCATCAACCTGGCGCGTATACCCCGCAAACGCATCCCCCAGCTGCGTCGCAAATTCGGCATTATATTCCAGGACTATAAGTTGATCCCAACCAAAAATGTCTATGACAACGTGGCCCTGGTTCTGGAAGCAGCCGGCGTCAAAACGCGCCTGATTCAAAAAAAGGTCAAAAGCGTTTTGCGCTTGGTGGGCATGGAAGACAGATTGAAGGCTTTGCCGCCGAGCCTGTCGGGAGGTGAACAGCAGCGAATTGCCGTCGCACGGGCCATTGTCGGCGATCCTAAAATAATTCTGGCCGATGAGCCCACCGGAAGCCTGGATGAAGAATCAGCCGAAATAATCCTGGAGCTTCTCCGGGGGGTCCATATCCGGGGAGCAACGGTGATTATCGCCACCCATGACAAAGGGCTGATGCGCAAAACCGGCGGCCAGGTTCTGCACCTGCAGCAGGGACGGCTGGAAGCATCCACCTATATAGAAAAGCAATATGATAACGCTATTTTTTAAACGCGCCCTGGATGACATTTTCAAAAACAGGTTTTTGAATCTGGTCACCATCATCACCATCTCGCTGTCCATTTTAATTGCCAGCGCCTTTATCCTATTTTTTGTCAATACCAGCGAAATCATAAACTCCTGGAAAAAGGGTCTGCGCATAATGGCCTACCTTCAGCCGGGCATTGATAACAATGGGCTTAAGGAGCTGAAACAGAAAATCCTTGCCCTGGATGATGTCGAGGGGTTTAACTTTATACCCAAGCAAGAAGCGCTCAACCGGCTTAAAGAGCAAATGAAGCACCAATCATCCCTTTTTAGAAACCTGACCCAAAACCCCTTGCCCGACAGCATTGAAATCCGCATGACGGCCGCCACTGAAAGCTGGCAAAAAATTGATACACTGGCCGCTCAACTTGAAGCACTGCCGCAAATTGACGAAGTTGAATACGGCCAGCGATGGGTCGGGCGGTTTGCCCAGATTATTTCGTTGTTTCGGCTGGCGGGCTATGCCATGGGAGCGCTCTTTTTCATGGCCACCATATTTATCGTGGCCAATACAATCCGCCTGGTTATCTATTCCAGGCGCGAGGAAGTTGAGATTATGCGCCTGGTGGGCGCCACGGATAATTTCATTAAAATTCCATTTTATTTTGAGGGTGTCATTCAAGGTGCCCTGGGTGCGATGATAGGCCTTGCCATGCTCTATATCGCCTTTATGTTTGTTTCATCCAATGTTGATAAGGGCTTTTTCCCGGGGCTGTTTCGTTTTCATTTCCTGTCCCCCACCATTTTGCTGGCGATTCTGGTCGTCAGCATGCTGGTGGGATGGCTGGGATGCTTTATATCGTTGAAGCAATATTTGAAGCACTAAGCCTTTTGGTGACCACGCGTAAAAAGTGCTAAATTAGCAAGATGGCCTGTTTATTTAAACATACAATTCTAACCGCCGTCATAGTGCTGGCCGGCGCGGTTGCGGTGATCGGCACAGGGAAGGCAGGTGCAGCTGACGGACGGGCCGTCGCCGTCGTGACTGCAGACGAGGTTCGGGTGCAGTCGGAGCCCGGCAGGCATGGCCTCCTGCAAAAAACGCTGAAACGAGGATCAACCCTAAAAATTATCAAACGTCGGCCGGGATGGATCCAGATTCTGCATGATGGTGAGGTGGGTTTCATCAAGGCGCAGGCCCAGACCATTAAAATTGTTCCGAGCGGGGAGATTCAAACGGATCGGAAGAATTTAAAACGGCCTCAAGAGCAGCAACAGCATCTGGACGAATATCAGAAACGCAAAGAACACATCAGCCGCGAAATAGAACAGGGGCAGCAGGAAGTCGAGGCCTTTAGCCGCAAAGAAAGCGATACCATCAAGCGTTTAAATCAGGTGGAGCAGACCCTCAATAAAAGCATACAGCGAACAGCTGCCACCAAAAGAGAGATCAAAAAGCTGCAGGGCGCCATTCGCGAGGCGACCGACGCATCCGATAAATTGAGAGCGCAAATTCGGACCAATGAAAAATACGTGGCCCAGCGCCTGATTGCCCTTTATAAGATGAACTGGTTGGGAAGATTTCATTTGTTGGCATCGGCGGGATCAATGCACGAATTTATCCAACGCAAGGCCGCCTTGGAACGCATACTGGCCCATGATGAAAAAATCCGTCAGGAACTGCTATCAGACCAGGACGAGCTGGAAAAAGTACTAAGCCGACTCAACGAACTGAAAGATCAGAAAAGTATCCTTGCCGACGAATTACAAAAACAGATCCAGCAGATGTCAACGGAACGATCCGCCCGCACCCGTTTGCTGGCGGATATCCGCAGCCAGAAGGCCCTGGAGCTGGCGGCCATCGATGCCTTGACCCAGGCATCGAACGAACTGGATCGTAAAATCAACCTGCTCAATACGAGTGGCACTAGCCCGGCTGCAGATAAAAAAGCCTCACGATTACCGTTTTCGGCTCATAAAGGCTTGCTAATCCGGCCCGTTAACGGTAGAATAATTTCTTTATACGGCCCGTATAAAAATCCGAAGTATGACATCACCAACTTCCGCAGCGGCATCGATATCGAAGCCGACAACGGCGAGCCCGTGCGATCCGTTTTCAACGGCAGGATTCTTTATTCAAGTTGGTTTAAAACTTATGGAAACATGATTATTATTGACCATGGCAAAAATTATTATACGGTCTATGCCCATCTGGAGGAGGCCTTTAAGGCCAAGGGCGATGAAGTCGAAACCGGCGAGGTCATTGCCACCGTGGGTGATACGGGATCAATGACCGGCACCAAACTCTATTTTGAAGTTCGCCACCACGGCAAACCGGTAAATCCGATGCCGTGGCTTAAAAATTGACAGCCGTTCAAAGGTTCGGGGTTCAGGGCTGACACCGAAACAAAAAAGCCCGTCACCAAACCAATCAAATGGTTTTGAGCGTGGCGATAGGTCCTAATGGCAGCGTGCCAGTTCGAGCAAAACTGGATAACCCTGAACGGTGAACTCTGAACCTGTGAACCTTTACTAAATTAGGTATAACAAGGAGTATTTAAATGATCAGTAAAAAAACGCGGCACGTAAAATTGTGGTTGCTGATGGTAATCGCCGTTGTTTTCTGGACAGTCGGCAATGGATTTTACCGCGATCTATCTGCCAAGAGCGAAGAAGCCTATGAAGAGCTAAAAGTTTTTTCCGATGTAATCGAGTTGATTGAAAGAGAATATGTCGATGAAGTTGACACCAAAGAGTTGATTCAAAAGGCCATTCAAGGAATGGTCCACAGTCTCGATCCCCATTCCTCGCTGCTGCCTGTGGATGACTTTCAGGATTTACAGATTGATACCAAGGGCGAATTTACCGGTATCGGCATACATATTACCATGCAGGATGGTTTCGTAACGGTGATCTCACCTATTGAAGACACCCCCGCCTATAATGCCGGCATAATCGCCCGGGATAGAATTATTAAAGTTGACGGCCAACCGACCCGGGATCTCAGGAAAGCGGTAAAGATGATGCGGGGACCCAAAGGCACAAAAGTGGTGGTTACCATCATGCGTGAGGGTGTTAAAAAGCCCCTTGAATTCGAATTGATCAGGGATGTGATCCCCATCAAGAGCGTTAAGTCCATAAACATGAAACCTGGCTATGGATACATCCGGTTATCAAATTTTACCGGCACCACCACCGACGAGCTGCAAAAAGAGCTTGAAAAAATGGAGAACGCCGAGATACCCTTGAGGGGATTGATCCTGGATCTGCGCAACAATGGCGGTGGCTTGCTGAATCAATCCATTAAAGTGGCCGACCTTTTTTTGGATGAAGGCGCCATTTTGTCCATCAAGGGTCGCAACCAAAAAAATACCAAAGTTTTTAATGCCACCCGCTCCAGCGTAGAACGCAAATATCCACTGGTGGTTTTGATTAACGGCGGCAGCGCCAGCGCATCTGAAATCGTTGCCGGGGCCTTGCAGGATCACAAACGGGCCCTGATCCTGGGAACCACCTCATTTGGCAAGGGTTCGGTTCAAACCGTCGAAACACTGCGCGACGGTTCGGGCCTCAAATTAACAATTGCACGCTACTATACCCCCAACGATCGTTCCATTCAGGCCAAAGGCATTGAGCCGGATATATATTTAAAGCATCGTCGCCTGGATCCAAAAGAAATGGCTCGCGCGGAAGAGGGACTGCTAAAAGAAAAGGACCTGGAAAACCATCTGGAGGCCGAACCCTTCCGGGATTCGGACACAGATGACCAGAGCGAAAAGGATGAAGACAAAAAGGATAGCGATACTAGAATGCGCGACGCTCAAATGAGGATAGGTCCGCTGACATTGGAGGCGCTCCAATCGGACAATCAGGTGATGCGGGCTCTGGAGATGCTGGAGGGATACGCAATATTCAAGAATCTGAAAGGATAAACAGCAGTGTCCGTGGTTGGTTGTCAATGGTCCGTGGTTGTTCTTTAACGACGGTAAAAATACGAAACGCAAAAATCATACGAATTGATTTGAAAAAAATAGCCGATTCTGTATCGTGCCCGCCAGCAACTGGCAACTGACGACGGACTACTGACTTTTTATATAAATGGCAAAACGAAAACCGACTGCGAAAAAAAAGCCCCGCCGAAAATCCCGCAAAAACAAATTATTTAAAAGTTCCATTGCCAAAGCTTTTGCCGGTCTGGCGATCTTAATCGTACTGGTGGCGGCCGCCGGCCTGTTGGCGCATTTTCTCATTCCGGCTGAAAAACCATCCCGGCCCGATCAGCCGGTTAAATCAGTCCCCCAGGCCAAAAAACCGCCGGCAAAAATTCCCCCTTACGAGATCTATCCACCCAAAGAGATCCCGCTGGAAAAACCGCCGCTCACAAAACCGCCCAAGGACGCCAAGCAGATGCCCCTGGTGGCCATTATTATTGATGACATGGGCTATGACAAGAAAATTGCCAGACAATTAAGCAGGCTAAATGGCGGCATTACGTTTTCGATCCTGCCCCACAGCCCTTTCCAGGAGAGTATCGCCCGCCTGGCACATAAAAACGGGTTGGGCACCATGCTGCATCTGCCCATGGAGCCGTTCGAATATCCGCACATCGATCCGGGACCGGGAACCCTGCTGACAACCATGTCACCGGACGAGTTAATCCGCCAGTTGGAGAAAAACCTGGGGTCCGTACCGAACATAAAAGGCGTCAACAACCATATGGGCTCTAAAATGACGGCTGAATCCAGCCAGATGTATCAGATTTTTTCGGTTCTCAAGAAACGGAACCTGTTTTTTATCGACAGCCGGACCTCCGACAAAAGCCTTTGCAAGCCTTCGGCCCGCCTGTTTCAAATCCCCTTCGCCCAGCGGGATGTTTTTCTTGATCATTCCCAGGATCCGGATTTTATCCGCAAGCAAATAAAAGAGTTGATTCGCATCGCCCAGCACAATGGCCAGGCGGTGGGGATCGGGCATCCGCATCCCATTACCTATGAAATTCTACGGGAGATGATGCCCGAGCTGGAAAACAAGGTTAAACTGGTCCCGGCATCCGAGATTGTGCATCCCGTCAGCTGATTTGGCCGGGGGGCGGAGCGGATGCTATCAAATACTTGATTGTTCTTCCTCGGCTGCGGCCAGATCGGAAGGATAATCCTGATAGTAGTGTGAATTTTCCCAGCCCTTTTTAAGGGCTTTGTTAAATTTATAAGTGGCCAAAAAACTGGATTTGCTTTTTAAATTTAAAAACGACCTCAGCAGGCGGTATTGGTAGGCCGGAAAAGAATAGATTCGCTTTTTGACATAGTTGTTGCCTATATAGATTGTCTTCGGTTGCACGTCACGGGGCTGATGCACCATGTAGGAAAATCTATATTTATCCCAATCCTGAGGATAGTTGCTGTAAATAATACGGCCTTCTTTTTGCAAATCCTCCATTAATTGGGTTCCGGGAAGTGGCGTTAGCAATGTAAGTTGAATGATGTCGATTCCGGAATTAATTAAAAAATCAGCCAGTTCTTTATAATACACCGCAGATTCATGGTCACAGCCAATAATAAAGGCTCCGTAGACGGCTATGCCGTGTCGATGAAAAACCTCCACAACTTTTTTGTAATTTTTGACACCCATTTTAATATTCACGCCTTTTTTCATGTCTATGAGGGTGTCTTTGCTGATGGTTTCAAATCCGATAAAAGCAAACAGGCAGCCAGACTGGGCTGCTAAATCGATCACTTTTTCGTCATCAGCCGCGTTGATGGAGGTTTGCATCCACCATTTTTGATTCATGTTTTGCTCGACCATGCCTTTAAATAATTTGACAGCGCGGTCTTTGCTTCTAGGGCTGTAACCGATTAAATTATCGTCAACGAAAGCGATGAATTTGCCCTTTAATTCGGATAACTCTTCAAGAACGTGATCTACTTTCCTCTGCCGAAATTCCTTGCCCAAATACCTTGAAACCGAACAAAAATAGCAGTTAAAAGGACAGCCGCGTGAAGTTTGCACGGAATGCCAAAAATACTGCGGGTTGAGCAAATCGCGGCGGGGCAACATGGCGTGTTGATTGAAATCCACTTTGGAACCGACATATAAGCTGGTCAAGTGATTGCTTTCAAAATCGGCGATCACTTTGGGCCATAGGCTTTCCGCCTCTCCAACCACGACGGTGTCGGCGTATCGTTGCGCCTCTCCAGTAAGCATCGAGGCATGGATGCCGCCGATAGCAACTTTTATTTTTCGATGCCGGTACATTTCAGCAATCTCATAAGCTCTATTGATATTGCTGGTAAAGGCGGTAATACCCACCAGATCGGCTTCTTCGAATTCAAATTCATCAAAGTTTTCATCGGATATTTTGACCTCCCAATTGGAAGGTGTGGCCGCTGCGACATACGCCAGACCCAACGGCGCAAAGGACGAAAACCGGCTCAAGAGCAGACCGCTCCTGCGGCTGACCGGATTGATTAGCAACAATTTTTTCATAAAGCGGATTTGAATCTCATTTTGAAGGTATCCGAGAGGCTCAGATAGCATTTCGCAGGTTGCTTAAATGCTCTAATGGAAATGCAATTTATATCAGGATGGATGGAGAGTCAATGCCAATAGCACCCCAAATTGATATGGCGACGGTCCCGTTTTTGCGACCGTTTCACGGGTCGATGCCTTTGAGATCGAGAAATGCCATCAGAGGGCTCTCAATGAATAACTGCTTGCAAATGATTTAATCCCTTGTTATTTTTACTAGAAGCCAATCCAAAAATAGGATTTTGGGTCAAAATCGCGGCGGGGCCGTGTTTTAAACCGGAGGAATACTTCAGTATTTAGAGGATTTAAAACAAGGCACCAACAAAGAGTTTGGGCCAAAAAACATTTTTGAGATAGCTTCTAATATGGGCATGAGACTTACCATCTGATTCGGAACAGATAATTTACGATCAAAAGAAAAATGAAAGAATCGGCACCGTTATACAACAGTCGCGTAGCCAAGATATATATTGAATATCTGTTGAAATATCATACAGATATAGATGTCGATTCAATTCTCGCCCAAACAGGCATCACCGAATGGGAATTGGAAGATCCTTCCCATTGGTTTACCCAGGAACAGCAGGATCGATTACATGAGATTATAGTCGCACATACCGGCAATGCAAATATCGCCAGAGACGCCGGCCGGTATGCCACCTCATCCGGAGGTTTGGGCGCAACCAAACAATACATTCTTGGCTTGATGAACCCGACCGCAATTTTCATGCTAATCGGTAAAGTTTACCCTTTGTTAAGCCGAGCGGCGGAGGTCAGATCCAAAAAGATTGGACCCAACTCGGTGGAAATTGTTTCTGTCCCCAAACCGGGAGTTGATGAAAAACCATACCAATGTGCGAACCGCATAGGCGTATTCGAATCAACGGCGAAATTTTTTACGGATCAGTTTGCCAAGATCGAACATCCCTCCTGCATACACAACGGAGATAGTTCCTGCCGCTATATCATCAAGTGGAAGAAGTCCTCAAAAAATCTGTGGCAGCGGATTCGAAATTATATTCTATTGCTTAACATTGTGGCCTTGATTGCATTTTTGTTCGTGTTTTCATTGAACACATGGGTGATCATCGCACTGAGTTGTGCTTGTATCACCATGTTACTCTCGTATTACACCCAATACCTTGAAAATAGAGCTTTGATCAAAACGATCGAAACCCAAACCGAATCTGCGCAGGACAGTATTTATGAAGGCAACATGCGCTACAACAACGCCATGTTGATTCAGGAAATTGGCCAGGCCACTTCTAGTATCCTAGACATTGACAAACTGCTTAAAACCGTTGCCGGATTGATGGAAAAGCGGTTGGACTTTGATCGTGGGATGATCATGATGGTCGATAAAAAAAATGCAAAGTTGAGATATGCGGCTGGCTACGGCCAGAACGATGCGGAAGAGGCTTTATTCAGAGAAACAAAATTTAATTTGGATAACCCCAAATCACAAGGGATTTTTGTAGTTGCCATTAGAGACCAACGACCTTTTTTGGTTGATAATCTGCTGGAAATCCAAAATTCTTTTTCAAAACGCAGTGTGGAGCTGGCTAAAAAAATCGGTGGGGAGTCGTTGATATGTGTTCCCATTATTTATGAAAAAGAGTCTTTGGGGATATTGGCGGTTGATAACAGTAAGTCCAGCCGGCCCCTGAGACAAAGCGACTTGAGCCTTTTGATGGGTATTTCATCCCAGCTGGCCATCAGCATCAACAATGCCATGGCCTATGAAAAACTCCAGAGCAGCGAGAAAAAATATCGCGATCTGGTGGAAAATGCCAACAGTATTATCCTGAGAATGGATAGGAACGGGAAAATTATCTTTTTCAATGAATTCGCCCAACGGTTTTTTGGTTATTCTGAAGCGGAAATCATTGGGGAGAATGCCGCCAATATCATTTTGCCGCCATCGGGACCCAGTCGGCTGAATTTTAAAAACCTGGCCGAATCCCTGCAAACGGATCCGGAGCGACCGGTCGTCAGCGAAAACCAGACCGAAATCAGGACAGGGGAGAAAGTCTGGATCGCATGGACGTATAAACCCATCTTCAATGAAGCCGGCCAGTTTATCGAGATCCTTTGCATCGGCAATGACATCACCGAGCTCAAATGGGCCAGCCAGGAAAAGGAAGAGCTGCAGATCCAACTTCAACGGGCACAAAAGATGGAGGCCATCGGGACCCTTGCAGGCGGCATTGCCCACGATTTTAACAACCTCCTTATGGGCATTATGGGGAATGTTTCTTTGATGCTTTTAGACATCGATGCGACGCATCCTTATT
>JAFDCJ010000012.1 GCA_019312835.1 Deltaproteobacteria bacterium | reverse complement strand
CAGACCGGGAGCTGGCCGCCGACCTGATCGCCGACATTTTCTATGATTTCGGCCTGCAGGGCGTGGTTGTGGAAGACCCCGATATCGACCCCCAGGAAGATTGGGCGGAAGATGCCGTCGGCCGCGCGGATTGTCATGCGGTTGTCGCCTATCTGCCGGAAGACAGCCGGGCCGAAGCGCGTTGCCGGACCCTGGAAAGCAAATTGGCCCACCTCAAGACACAGTCCGGCATTGTTTCGCGGGTCAGCTATAAAAAGCGGGACGATGAAGACTGGGCCCATGCCTGGAAGGCATATTTCTGGCCCCAGAAGATCAGCCGCCGCCTGGTGGTAAAGCCGACCTGGCGCGCGTACACGCCCGCACCCGACGAGATGGTTATCGAGCTGGATCCCGGAATGGCATTCGGGACCGGCACCCATCCAACCACGGCCCTGTGTGCCGCCATGATTGAAACGCATTTAAAAGAGGGGGATCGCTTTCTGGATGTGGGCACCGGCTCGGGGATTCTGATGATTGCGGCCGCCCGGCTGGGGGCTGCCCGGGTTTGCGGCATCGACAGGGATGACACTGCCATAGCGGTCGCCGCTGCCAATTTAAAGCTGAATTCAATCGAGCCCCAGCGGTGTGAACTGAAGACAGCCAATCTAATTGATGAAACCAGCGGAACCTATGATATCATAGCCGCCAACATTCTGACCCGGGTGATACTGGATTTGATCGTTGACATCCGGCGCGTGTTAGCGCCGGGCGGCATTTTTATCTGTTCGGGAATTATCGAAAAAAACCAGGGCCAGGTAATCGCGGCCCTGCGAAATAAAGGCTTTGATGTTCTGGAGACGGCTGTTAAAGACGAGTGGGTGGCGATTGCTGCCGGGTTGAAGGTAAAAGGCGGACGGTAGCAGGTTTAAAGATAGGGGCGCACCACAATAAAATATTGGCTCAAGGTTTAAGGCGCAGGGCTCAAGGTGTATGGTTCTGAAAAGCAGTAGGGTCGGCCACCGTGCCGACCTCAGATGGCAGCCACGGTGGGCTGCCCTACACGCGCCGTGGGCTGTTCGCCACCATTAATTTTTCTTGGAGTTATGATGAGACTCTTGCTAGTCGAAGATGATGAGAAAATCGCTTCTTTCATCATCAAAGGGTTTAAAGCCGAGGGGTTTGCCGTGGATCACGCGGCGGACGGTGAAAACGGACTGCATCTGGGGCTGACCGAGCCCTATGATGCGGCGATTGTGGATATCATGCTTCCCAACCTGGACGGGCTGACACTGATCCAGCAATTGCGGCGCGAAAAGATCAAAACGCCGGTGATTGTTCTCAGTGCGAGGGGCTCGGTCGATGACCGGGTCAAAGGCCTGCAGACCGGTGGCGATGATTACCTCACCAAGCCGTTTGCATTTTCCGAGCTGCTGGCCCGGGTTCAGGCCTTGATCCGCCGTAGCAGCGCTGTTACGGAGCCCACCAGATTAACGGCGGGAGAGATCAGCATGAATCTGATTACCCGGGAAGTTGTGCGGGCCGGCAAGAAAATCGACCTGCAGCCCCTGGAGTTTTCCCTGCTGGAATATCTCCTGCGCAACGCCGGCCGGGTGGTCTCCAAAACCATGATCATGGAACACGTGTGGGATTATTACTTTGATCCCCAGACCAACGTGGTGGAATCGCGCATTTACAAGCTGCGTGAAAAAATCGACAAAGGTTTCAGCTCCAAGATGATACATACGGTGCGCGGAGTGGGTTATGTCCTTAAAGAAGAAAATAACTGATATCCGTCATACCCTGGCCTTTCGCCTGACGCTCTGGTATGCCGGCATCTTCATGCTATCGGCCTGTTTAGCCTTTTTTTTCTTTTACCTGTTGATCACCTCGGTCATCCGCCAGCAGACCGACCAGGCGCTTTTCAGTGAGGTCAGAGCTTTTTCTTCGATTCTCTCGGCCCAGGGTCCCGAAGCGGTCAAGCGTCAGGCGTTATTGGAGTCCCAGGCGGCCGGAGAGAAAAAGATATTCTTCAGACTGCTTTACATTACCGGCGAGGTGTTCTCGTCATCCAACATGTCATACTGGCGCGATATCGGGGTCAGCAGAGCGGCTGTCAATCGTCTGCTGGACAGCCGGGAGCCGGTATTCGATACCATCAGCGTTGCTGACCGCAAGCACAACGTACGGGTGCTTTATGCCGTCATCGGACCCGGCATGATTCTGCAACTGGGCCAATCCATGGAAAACCACACCCGCATCATTGAAGTGTTTCGCGGGGTGTTTATCACCACCATGGTGATCCTCTTTGCCCTGGCGGTTGTGGTCGGCTGGTTCATGGCCCGGCGAGCCCTGGTGGGAGTCGAAACCGTCACCCGCACCGCCCGCCGGATATCCGCAGGCAGTCTGGAAGAACGGGTCCCGGTAAAAAAACAGGCCGATGAGATTGATCAACTCGCCCTGACCTTTAATCAGATGCTGGACCGGATTGAACAACTGGTCACCGGCATCAAGGAAATGAGCGACAATATTGCCCACGACCTTAAAAGCCCGATCACGCGGATTCGCGGGATCGCTGAAGTTTCAATGACCGCCGACGCGTCCCTCAAAGACTACGAATCCATGGCCGCCGGCACCATTGAAGAATGCGACCGGCTGCTGGACATGATCAACACCATGCTGGTCATTTCCAGGACCGAGGCCGGTGTGAATCAACTGGAATGCCGGCAGCTGGATATTGCTCACCTGGTGCGTGATGCCTGTGATATTTTCCAGTCCGCAGCCGAGGATAAAGGTCTCACCCTGGTTTGCAGCGCCGATCGGAATATCGGCCTTTACGGCGACCTGCGCCTGATCCAGCGCATGGTTGCCAACCTGCTCGACAATGCCATTAAATACACGCCGGCCCCCGGCAGCGTCGACGTGAGCGTAAGTGCCGGCGCGGACCAGTCGGTTGCCATAACGGTTTCCGACACCGGTCCGGGGATTTCCGCCCGGGACCGGGAGCATATCTTCGAGCGGTTTTACCGCTGTGACCCCAGCCGGTCCCAGCCCGGTACGGGTCTGGGCCTCAGTTTTGCCCGGGCCGTCGCCCGGGCTCACAACGGGAAGATAACCGTCGCCAGTGTTCCCGGTGGGGGCAGTACATTTACGGTCACCCTGCCAAAAAATCCACCGGAGGTGGATTTTGGTTGATTGGTTGATTAAGTTAATTAAGTTGATTGAGCAGGTCAGCCGGTGTCGGAGATTCTGAGGCTTGCCGCAACAAGCCATTTCCGCATCATCTGATTTACATACTTAATCAACCCAATCAACTTATCAACTAGTCAACTTAATCAACTAATACAATGGAGATAATGCGTGACAGGCTTTAGTAAGAGAAAATTAGGCCGTACCGGTTTGACGGTTGGGCCCCTGGGCGTGGCGGCCAGTTATGGCGCGCCGGCCGAAGCATTTGAGGCCGCCTTTGAAAAAGGCTGCAATTATTTCTACCTGGGATCCGGCCGCCACCGGTCCGGTATGCGCACGGCTATCCGCAACCTCAGCCGTCAGGGTCGGCGGGACAATCTGGTGATTGCCATCCAATCTTACGCCCGATTCGGTATTTTGATGGAATGGTATCTCAAGAGAAGCCTGCGGCTCATGGGATTGGAGCAGGCCGAAATTTTTATTCTGGGCTGGCACAACCGCCCACCGGCGCCGGGGCTTGTGAGGCGGGCACAGGCGATGAAGGCCAAAGGCCTTTGCCGGTTTCTGGCCATGTCCGGCCACCAGCGCAGGCTGTTTCCGAAAATGGCCGTCGACGGGGTCTTCGATCTGTTTCACGTCCGTTACAATCCCGCCCATCGTGGTGCTGAAAATGACATATTTCCCCACTTGACAGGGGATGACCGGCCGGGAATCGTTTCCTATACCGCAACGCGCTGGGGCCAGTTGTTAAACCCCAAGAAGATGCCGCCCGGAGATTCTGTGCCGGCCTCCAGTGACTGCTACCGGTTCGTTTTGTCCAATCCGGCAGTGGATGTCTGCATGTGCGGCCCAAAAAACCTGGAGCAGATGAGGGCGGCGCTCAAGGCGTTGGAACTTGGGCCGCTCGATGAAGCAGATATGGAGCGGATGCAACGCATAGGGGACTATGTGCATAGCCACACAAGACGTTTTTAGAATTTTGCCAGGGATTTCATCATTAATCAGCGGCGGCTTTTCGAATGGTATCGACTAGTTTTTCAAAATCACATGGTTTGGTCAGGTAGGCGAATGCGCCGTATTTCATTCCCTCATGCGCTGTCTGCTCGGACTCGTGGCCGGTCAGAATGATGACCGCCACTTTTGGGTACATCTTTTTAAATATCTTAAGGACCTCCAACCCGTCCATATCCTCCATTTTTAAATCAATGACAGCCACATCATAATCCACGTTGCGAAGGGCCTGAATACCTTCCGTTCCGCTGAAGGTCTTGGTCACATCGATGCCTCTTTTATTCAATCTCTTGAAGAGCACCTCGACAAAACTGATTTCATCATCCACCAGCAGAACTTTGATCTTCTTCTCGTTAACCTTCTGGCTATCAGGCAATGTCATTCTCCCGAAGCTAGCGCTGTATCGTCCGACAGGGCTGCCGGTTTTTTCAGGGGAAGCAGAATCTCAAACCGGGTCCCCACATCGACGGTACTGTGAACGGTGATACTTCCGCCCATTCTTTGTATGATTCCAAAACAGATGGATAGGCCCAGTCCGTTGCCTTCTCCCACCGGCTTGGTGGTAAAAAAGGGGTCAAAAATTCGGTCCAGGTTGGCTTTCGGAATTCCGGGTCCGTCATCTTCAACAATGACCATGACATTGCGGCCGGCTAAATGGGTGGCGATGTCGATGTTACCACCATCCTTTTCCAGGGCATACAAGGCATTATTGATTAGATTCAAAAGAACCTGCTGGATCTCGGTCTGGGATCCGTAAATCACGGGGATGCTTTCATCCAGATGCGTATTGATGGTGATTCCCGTGTAAGAAGTTTTGTCGGAAATCGCGACGACCTCCCGAATCATTTCATTTATCTGGAGGTTCTGTATTTGCGAATCGGATGTTCTGGCAAAACTCAAGAGTTTATGGGTAATTTCCTTACAGCGTTTTCCCTGGACGCCAATCTGCTTCAGCGCACGTTTGATTTCTTGCAGATTTTCGCCATCTTGAAATTCCTCTTCTTTCAGCAAATCATCTATCCATCCCGCTTCTTGAACCATAATGGCCACCGGATTGTTGATCTCGTGGGCAGTTCCGGCCGCCAACCGGCCCACGGATGCCAGTTTTCCGGTTTCGACCACCTGCCGATTCATCATTTCTTTTTCGCGGTCTACTTCCGAAATGTGGCTGATCACTTTATGAAACAAAATCAAATTCATCACCACAATCAGAAAGGCCCCGAACAAAAGAATCACGACGGCAACAATCTGGGTCTGTATCAAATCTGAAAAGGCTTCTTTCTTTTCCTGCTGAAACACCAGAATCCAATCGTCGTTTTTAAGAAGGGCCGCCAGATATATGGCCGGATTTGAACCGGACGCGTCCTGAATCTCCCCCATATAGATGCCGTGCGTTGCTTTTTTACCGGCTTTTATAAAATCCATATAGGATTTTTTGTTGGGCACCATATCGTAATGGGGTTTTGTCTGGAAATCGCCGTTTCTGTTCAGAATAAAGGCGAACCCGGTTTTACCGATGCGAAGGTTTTCGGCAAGCGAATTGAATACTTCAAAATTGATGGTGGATCGCAATAGAAAAGGCCGGCCCTGGTGAACGGTTTTCACGGAAACGATGAAATGAGATCTCGAACGCAGCCCCTGGAAAACATCGCTGATGTAATAGGGCTTTGTCAGCGCCTCCTGAAACCATCTGGCATCCGAATACTCGGCTTTTTCCAGGCTGAACCGTCCGGCATATACCTCCTGCACGCCTTTTTCATTGATAAGCCCTAAATCTTCAAAATCACCTTCATATTTCTGCTGCAGCTGGAACAACTTCTCCTGCAGAACGGTTTCATCCAGCAGGTTCTCATCATGGCAGGAATCCAACAGAAACTGGAGGTTGTTGAGTCGTTCATTCAGGAACGTATCGATGTCTTGGGTGTGTCTGTAAACCACCTCCCTCAGGTGCGCATACAGTTTCTCGTTGTAGGAAAGTCTGTACTGATGCAGGATCATACCGCTGACCAGGAGCATGGGCACAAATGAAACAACGATGACGATCAACACCATATTTCTGGTGAAATTCCTGCGATACAGCTTTTCAGATGCTCTTTCTACACCCATAAATTTGTTTCTCGACAACGCTGAAACTTATGAAGAAGATATTCTTTTGAATGTGCTTTGCAACTTAAATATGAAACAAAATTAACGCGTATCGTATCAGATAATTCCGTGGCTGTCGACAACCGGTTTTGGAGGCATCCCCTGCCGGGCCCGGGAGGTTTTATCCGTCAGTGCGATAATGCCTGGAAGCCATCTCAAAAAAAGATTTTGGGCCAAAACACTTTTCGATGAGGCACCCATCTTAATCATCAGAGGAACGCCTTTTGAGATGGCTTACAGTGTCGATAACAAGTCGCGGCAGGTCCGGCAAAACGGAGGATCGTCGGAATGAGTCAAATTATCGGGCGAATGCAGCAATGGCCATGCAGGTGCAATCGTCATCAAAAAAAATTAAGGTTCATAATTTCGCAGAAGTTTCTTGCGCTCGGCTTCCTGTATCTTGGTATCGTGGTCACGTTTCTTTTTGGTAGCTTCCTCCACCTTGCTGACAAGCTCCTCGATATCACAAGGCTTGGTAAGAAAATCATAAGCCCCCAGTTTCATGCCCGTAATGCCTGATTCGATGGTGGCGTGGCCGGTCAGCATAATGACCTCTGCCCGGTAAAAGCCAGCCTTGATTTTTTTTAACATCTCAAGCCCGTCCATACCCGGCATTTTGACATCCAGGACGATAACATCGAGATTTTGATTCATTTCCAGTTTTTCCAGGCCTTCTTCGGCGCTGAAGGCCGTTATGGTTTCAATGTTTCTAGTTGCCAGCCGCTTGACCAGGGTCTCCACAAAAGATACTTCATCGTCCACCAACATGACAAAAGGTGATTTCATGACCAATCCTCCTTACCGCTGCAATAGAATGCTTTTGTGCTTTCGTTCAGAAATTCAAACTTGAGTGCTGTCCGCAATCCAGACAATCTGCCGGTTATTCAATCTAGAAACGTGCGCCCTGATCGTCGCTTTTTTTATTGGCTCACCATTACCGCCGGTAAAACATCGTTTAGGTGTAATAAAACGGGCCATACTTTGATAAGGTTTCTTCTTTAAAAGCTTTCTGGATCTTTTCTTCCTGCTGCTTTTTTTTCTCGGCCGCTTCTTGTATTTTAAGGACAAACTCTTTCATATCAAACGGCTTCATTAGAAAATCATGTGCCCCCAATTTCATGGCATCGATTGCCAGTTCAATCGTCGCATGCCCGGTCAGCATAATGACTTCTACCAGGGGCGCTACGGTTTTGATTTCCTTCAGAGCATCGATGCCGTCCATGCCCGGCATCTTGATATCCAGGACAATCACATCGAGGTCTTGATTTTCTTTTAGTTTTTTCAGGGCCTCTTCAGCACTGAAGGCCATAATCGTTTTAATGTTTCGTTTGACCAGTCGTTTGGCCGTGGTTTCGACAAAGGAAACCTCATCGTCCACCAGCATGATAAATGGCGCTGCCATGGGTCTTTCTCCTTACTGCCGCTTTGCTGTAGAAGATAATTATTACGGATAACTGTATCATCAACTTTTATACAATCGCTTTTTTAATTACAGCCTGATCATATGCTTCCAGGATATCCCTGCGTGTCAGGATCCCTGCCATTTTTAAGGGATCCTCCGCTGTAACGACCGGAAGAATGGAGTAATCCCCTGCGGTGATTTTTTTCATGGCTGTGTCGAGATTATCCTCTATAGATACCGTAACCACATCCTTTGTCATGATATCTTTGACCGTCGCCTGATTATCCAGCTTGTCGTTGAATAAATAATCATAATAGTCCAGAAATGTAAGCACACCTGTAATATGCTCTTTTTCATCCACAACCACGAAGTTATTGGATCTGCTTTTGGGCAGGGTTTTGGCAAGATCCTTCAGGAGAAAATTCCCCGGTATCATTTCCACCGTATGATACATGACGTTCTTTACGCTTATTGAACTTAATATATTGAGTTCCTTGCCGCCCCTGATGTTTATCCCCCTTCTGATCAACTTGAAGGTATAGATAGATTCGCCGCACAGCTTTCTGGCAAACAGGCAGCTGATAATGCAGGTTATCATCAGGGGCAGAATTATTTTGTAGTCCCCGGTCATCTCAAAAATAATCAATATCGCCTGCAGCGGGCCATGGGTCGTCGCGGCCACAACCGCTCCCATGCCGACGACGGCATAGGCCCCCGGCGAGGCGGCCACGGAAGGGAACAGGTAATTAACCACCGTGCCAAAAGCGCCCCCTGCCATGGCACCTAAGAAAAGCGAAGGCGCGAAAATTCCGCCGGACCCCCCCGACCCGATTGTGATGGAGGTGGCAAAGATTTTACACAGGACCAGCAGACCCATGAACCACCAGGAAAGCTTGACCATAAGCGCCTGATCTATGGCGCCGTATCCAACCCCCAGTACCTGGGGAAAAACAAGCCCGAGGGATCCCATCATCAATCCGCCTACCACGGCTTTCAGGTATTCCGGAAACTTAACGGCGTCCCAGGCATCTTCGGTGCGATAGAGAAATAAAGTAAAACCGACGCCCACCAGAGCACAAAACAGCCCCAAAAAGGCATACAGCGGAAATTCCAGGGGGCTGTGCAGGATATATTCCGGAAGAATAAACGCCGGTACATCCCCGAGGTAATGGCGTGAAATCGCCGTGGCCGAAACAGCTGAGACAATGATCGGGCTGAAACTCATAATTTCAAATTCACCCAGAATGATTTCAAGGGCGAAAATGGAGCCGGCAATCGGGGCGTTGAAGGTGGCGGCGATACCTGCGGCAGCACCGCAACCCACCATGGTTCTGAGTCGATTGCTGGATACATTGAATAATTGTCCCAGGGAAGATCCAACGGCAGAGCCTATTTGAACGATGGGGCCCTCTCGCCCAACCGAGCCGCCGGTTCCGATACAAACAGCTGATACCAGAGCCTTGATGAAAACAATGCGCTTTCTGATGATGCCCTGTTTAAGGGCAACGGCGTACATGACCTCCGGGACGCCGTGCCCCTTGGCTTCTCTGGCTAAAAAGTAAACGATGGGACCGACGATCAACCCGCCGATGGCAGGGATGACAATTCGCATGTACCACGGCACGGCCTCTATGATCCCGAGCAATTCATCCGGTGAACCGTAGGCAATCGATTGGATAAAATTAATCAGGTAGCGAAATCCGACCGCTCCATAACCACCGATCACTCCGACCATAATACCCAGCACAACCATAATCGTATGCTCGTCGGAGAGCAGTTTTTTCAGGGTGTCACTCCAGGCTTGACTTTTTGATGAAATCTGAGCATCCATATTTCCTGTTTCCCTCACAGTCCGGCTGAGTCTCCGAAAGGGCAAGATAAAAATCAACCTTCACCACTTTCATCACGGGTTCCACGGTCTTTGATCGCCCTGAGCCGCCTCATCTCCTTTGCTGACTGAGCACCTCTCAGCTGGCCGCCTTTTCTTCGCTACTGGCAACCGTCTGCATGGTTTTGAGACGCAGACAAATAAAGTCGAAAATATCGGTAAGGCGTACGACGCCCACGATGGCACCGCCATCGGTCACCAGCAGTGAATGATGTTGGCCGATGATCAGCTGGTGGATGGTTTCATCCATGGATGCCGCCACGTCTATGTATTCACCTTCGGTCGGTTGATACATGAACGCTTTAACCTTTTGTTCGAGTGCTTTTTTATAAAGGTTCTGCAAGGGCCGATCCCACTGGCTGTATTGAAGCGAAACGGCTTCGATGAATTGGCGACCGAATCCTAAATGTTCAAGGGCGCTGTTTTTATGTTCTTTCGTCTCTTTGTAGCGCGGCTCCAGAGACATGATGATATCGTGCTGGCTCAGCTTGCCGACCACGTGGTTTTTGTCATCCACCACCAGAACAGCCCGGTGGGGGTAACGATTCGGATCAAACGCTTTCTGGGCTTTTTCCAGGGCATGGATCGCTTCCAGTACGTTGGCGTTTTCAGAAACCGTTGCATATTCATCCAGGGGAACCATTATCCCCTTCAAGGTCGAAGATCTCATAAAGCTTTGCCAGGCATCTATCTTTTCATCATGCGCCCGTTTCTTTTTGGCAGCCCCATTTAGCTGATCGACCAACTCTTCAATGTCACACGGTTTTTTCAGAAAATCATACGCCCCCAGTTTCATTCCTTCGATGGCCGATTCGATGGTACCATGCCCGGTCAGCATGATAACCTCGGTCAGGGGGGCCAACTTTTTGATTTCCTTCAACGCCTCTATTCCATCCATGCCCGGCATCTTGATATCCAGGACGATAACGTCCAGATCGGGATGGGCGGCCAGTTTTTCCAGGCCTTCTTCCGCGCTGAAGGCCGTAATGGCATCAATGTTTCTTTTGGCCAGCCGCTTGGCCATGGTTTCCACAAAGGAAACTTCATCATCCACCAGCATTATTGATGGCTCTGTCATGTCTAATCCTCCTTGCCGACGCATCGTGCTGCTCAAGTATATTTGTCTCTGATCCTTCTGGTCTAGTTGGACGCACTCTGAAGCACCTGGGTTGCCTGCTCAAGAACTCCCTCCGGAAAACCGACGATGGGGTAGACCACCAGAAATTCAACCAACCAGAGCAGCAGCATGGACAGGATAAAAAATCCGAACCCGTACTTAACGAAATCGATGGCCTCTAAAGCCCGCTTATTGGTATCCGGATAAACCCCCAGGGCAAATGTCAGCGCATTGGCCGGTGAGCCCACGATCAGAAAATGGGCATAGGATGAGGCCAGCGCCACCGCCATGCCGATGGCCCACGGCTCGCCGGCGACCTGGGTCATGATCCCCATGGGCACCACAATCGGACCGATCAAAGCCACCGTGGCCGCATCCGACATAAAATTGGTCACCAGGCCGGAAAAAGCGGACATTCCGACCCACAGCCCGTAGCCCTGATCCATGCCGACTTGCGACAAGGCGTTTAAAAATGTTGTCGCCAGCCACAGGGCCCCGCCGCTTTCTTTGAGAAGGGCCCCCAGGGTCAACGCCCCGCAGTACATAAACCAGGCGTTAAAGGATATTCGCTCGATGATCTGTTCAAATTTAACCGTCTTGAACAAAACCGGTATGACCAGGGCCAGAAGCGCCGGCCCGCCCAGACCCGTTGCCTCCCCGCCGAATATCCACAGCGCCACGATCACAAAAAGCGTGCCGGCCGTGACATACTCCGGATATTTCATCTTGCCCATCCGGCGCGTTTCTTCCTTGATATGCTCCAGACCGGGGGTCAGGTCCCGGGTCTTGATCTTCTTGCTGAACAAGGTCGCCATGTACAGTAGCAGCATCATGCTGCCCAGCGGCACCAGCGGCCAGCCGTAAAGCATCCAGTTGGAATAGGTGATCGGGATGCCGTATTCGGTGAAAAAGCCCATCATGATCACATTGCGGCCGCCCGCCGAAGGTGTGCCGGGTCCTCCCATATTAAGTGCAAAGCAAAGGGAAAACAGCAGGTATTTGGCCAGGGCAGGATCGTGCACCACCTTGCCTTCAGGACTGGTGGCCTTCACCGATCCGTAATAGACCGCCATCATCACCGGCACCATGAAGGAGCACATGGCCGGCGCCGACATAAATGAGCCCACAATGGACATGCTGATGCATAGCACGATCATCGGCAACCAGAAGCCTCTGGTCCAGCCAAGGAGCCAGACCGCTAAACGCTTGTGAAAACCGACCTCCACCACCGTGGCGCCCAGGGCAAAAACGCCCAGCATGAACATCGGCGCATCACCCGCAAAGGTCTTGCCGATCATGTTAAACGGCAAGAGCCCGAAAAAATAAGCCATCAGCGGCATCAGAATGCCCGTCACCCCGATGGGAAGCGCCTCGATGGCAAAAAAAACGACCGCCATGGGAACTATGCCAAGAACAATCATCGTCTTGGCCGATGCCTCCGCCGCATTGTGGGCGATTTCCCATTCGATCATCTTTTCGACGTAGCCGTATTTTTCCATCACCTCGACCAGCGACGGAGGGGTGGGCAAAATGAAGGCGATCAGTATAAAAATACCGGTGCCGATTCCGATCCATAGCCCCTTTTTAGCGAATATTCCCGTTTTCTCCCCGTGAGTGTCCATTCAAAAGCTCCTAATTTAAGTGTTCCGTTCAATTGCGGCTGCTACCAGAGCCTATCCGCCTCAATTATGTTAATCCTGTTGCCCAACCGCCTCCCGGATACGTTTGGCCAATGAGTCGATATCCAGGGGGATCAGAAAATCGTCAAAAGCCCCCAGATCCATCCCTTCGATGGAAAGATCCATATGATGGGAGTCGTTTATGATGATGACTTCCGTTGCGGGGCTGGTGGCTTTGAGCGGCCGAATCAGCGCGAGTCCTTCCATACCCAGCCCATCGACACCCAGCAAAACGACATCGACGTTCTCTCTGGCAACGATGGCCACCACATCATCATTGGGTGTGACCTTTTCCACCGTAAAGCCCTTATTCCGCAGACATTGGTAGAGATTTTTACGAAAGCGGTTTTCAGCTTCAATAATTAATATACGGATATCCATTGCGCTGCTGACCTTTAAAAACTACAGGTTCCATGCATCAGCAAGACATGTGCCAAGATTTATTTAGTCAATAATTTCAATAATTTTTAGAAATTAGCGTGTGCAGGAAGGACGTTCGTGAACCAATATGAAACGTTTTAAGGCGTGTGGGGTGATGCATATTGAAACAATATGAAACTTATTTCGTGGCGTTTCTACCGCCCACGGTGGACTGGGGATCGATACGGGTGGTCATAAAATATCGCCGGGCTTGAGCTGCCCTTCGCGATAGCGCTTCAGGGCCGAATTGCTGGATCCAACGACGGAGTCAATCACGTCAATCCGTTTCCAGGTGAGGTATTGATAGTAATCTTCCTCGATGCCGCTGCAGATAACCGTCTGGACATTTTCAGTGATAATGAGATGGCAAAGCTGCTCGGCCGAGGCTCGCGGCAGGACCACCATCCTTCTATCCGCCAAACCGTCAGCGCCGGGTTCGGTGACAATCAGAACCTCGGTGGCCAGGTCAAATCGGGGGGCCACATCATCTTCATGCAAGGGAATTAGGATCTTTTTGGGGGTCATCAGCGGATACCGTATTGATTCATTTTGCGCCACAGCGTGCTTCTGGCCCAACCCAGCCTAACCGCAGCTTTGTTTTTACGCCCGCCGGCTTTTACCAGGGCCTCCATGATCATTCGTTTTTCAATGTCGGACCAGTTCTGGTCCGGTCCGGATCGAATAAAACTGATCTGCTCGCTATTTGCCGCCAGCGGCGTGGCGGGCGGCTGTTCAGTGTCGGTGGCCCCAAAGGGGTCCGGCTCCATCAGGTAGGAGGGCAGGTGTTTGGTTTTTATTTGTCGACCGCCACTGATATTGAGGGCATATTCAACGATATTCTTCAGCTCCCTTACGTTGCCCGGGTAATGGTAAGTCAAAAGAATTTTTAATGCCTTGCGCGACAGGGTGGGGGCTTTTTTGCCCAGCTGGGTGGAAAGGGTATTCAAAAAATGATCCAATAACAGATGAATATCACCATGCCGATCACGCAATGGGGGCAGGTGCAGCCGGATCACATTTAGCCTGAACAGCAGATCTTTGCGAAATCGCCCCTCGTTGACCATCTGTTCAAGATTCCGGTGGGTGGCGGCAATGATTCGCACGTCGGCACTAACCGCTTTGATGCTGCCCAAAGGGAAAACCTCTTTGTCATCCAGAAAGGTGAGGAGCTTGACTTGAAGCGCCAGGGGAAGATCGCCGATTTCCGTCAGGTACAGGGTTCCGTTATTGGCCAGCTGAATTCTACCGGGCTTATTCTCTACGGCGCCGGTAAAAGCGCCTTTGCGATGCCCGAATAATTCCGACTCCAGAAGGGTGTCTGGCAGCGCACCGCAGTTGATCTTGGCAAAGGGACCTTTTGCCCGGTTTGATGCATGATGAATGGTTTCAGCCACCATGTCCTTGCCGGTTCCGGTTTCTCCCGTAATTAACACCGATGAGTCGCTTTGAGCCAGGGATGGCAGGATCTGGAAAATTTTTTCCATCTGCGGACTTCGGCCGACAATGTTGTTAAAGTTGTAGGCATGGCTGACGGTTTCATCCAGTTTCCGCAGAAGGCGGATGTCTTCCACCGTTTCCAGAAATCCAGTAATCTTGCCGTTTATATCTTTTAACGGTGCCGAAGTGATACGGATGGGAATTAATTGGCGCTCTTGGTTGATGAGGTTGCCTTCAATGCATTTGGGGCTGGAGTTTTCATTGATACCCAAGGCCGGACAATCCTGAAGACAAATATTGCTTCGCAGGATCTGGGCGCATTGAAGACCAGAAACCTCCTCCTGGCTGAACCCGGTAAGGGTTTCCAGGGTTTGATTTATCGCAATGATTTTGCGCTCCAGGCTCAAGACCAAAACCCCGATGGCTATTTCATCGAGCAAATCGGAAAAATCGATTGGAATATTGAACAGATTGTTGATGCGAGCCGGGTTTGAGAATTCCCGGCCGGCAGGTGTCCGGATGGAATCTCCGATATTTGAAATTGTGTCCGGGGGCGTCTCTTTTTCCATGGGTCCTCTATAGCATATCGGTTCTTACTCTGGCAAATTCTGCAACAGGACACAAGCAGACGACGTGCACGACGCGCGTTTGGCCCCAGGCAAGCGAATACAACACCGGGCTTCAGCCCTGGCGTATTTTTTTGCGGTAAAACCGGCTGGCCTTGGCGCGATTGCCGCAGTCCTGCATGTCGCACCAGCGGCGGCGCTTATTGCGGCTGCTGTCCAGGAAAAGCCACCCGCAGGCCGGATCGGCACAGGCCTTGATGTTTTTTGTATCATCGGATACCAGCACGTCGGCCGCGGAACGGATAACCGGGTTGAGGACCCAGTCCAGCCGGGCTTTATCTCCGGCCGTATTCCAGCTGTAGCCGTCTTTCGCCCTGATGATCTGCGACGCTTTCAACGCCCCGGATAGATATTGGTTGAATTCGGCCAGGTCTTTGGGGGCCGGGTTTTTGTTCTGGTTAATGGCCACAAATATCCGGTAGATGGTTTCGCGCAGTGCAACGGCCCGTTTACAGACCCGGCGGGCTTCCGCCTGGCAGCCCTTGGCCATTTCCGTCATTCTCCGGGTTTCTGAAGGGGTGCAGATGCCGACATGCCGGCTCCAGGCCAGCAGATCCGGGTAGGTGTTTAAAAATTCCACCGGCGTCTCGGTTCCCCGCCAGTCCAAGGTGTTGATAAAATCCAGGCACAGCCGGCCCCCCAGCAGTTTCAGATTTCCGGCGTTTCTTGTTTTGTCTGTCATAATTGCCCTCAATTAGATTGGTTGTTTTCAAATCCGCCTGAGGCGGATTACAACCGCAACGATTAAAGCACGGATGTGCTTTTGCCTTTCCCCGCCCATAGAGGCGGGAAAATCCAAGCCACCCGCTTTGCGGGTGGTCGTTGACTCATAAAAGCACCATTGAAGGCTTGAACTGATGCTCTTTTTTTCCTGTGGGAGCGGCTTCCAGCCGCGATGCGACTTATTCAGAGGCTGTTATCGCGGCTGGAAGCCGCTCCCACAAACTATGAATTGGCGAGTTGCAGTCCCCCGAATTCAAGACTAAATTTTGCCTAGTAAAAAGTCGAAGATTATATAACCATTAAAAAAGTCTTGACAGGTTAGAATTGATGATCTAAATTATAACTGGTATAAAGATATATGACGGTTATACCCCCGTCAAGAAGTTTATTTGAAAACGTGAATTAAGCGCTGTGCGCTTGATTCCAGGAGGGAATAAAATGGAAGCCACAAATTTGGCAACAAAATTGATAAGCGCATTGGAGCAGAACGGCTATCGAGGAAAAATCGTATCCGTTGAACACCTGGGCAATCTTAAAAACGATATCGACACCCTTCACCGACAGGGCCTGTTTGATGCAGAATTTGTTGCCGAAGAGTTGAGCGGTTTTGATTTTACACTCCCCGATGGTATCCCCCGGGCGAAATCATTGATCATTGCGGCTGCTCCCCAACCCCAGGTGCGGGTGACCTTTACGCTGGAGGATAAAGAGCTGCCCTGCATCATTCCGCCAACCTACAGATATGCAACCGATCGCAAAATTGAAAATCTGTTGCGAACACATCTGGAACCGGCCGATTTTCATGTTCAGATGACCATGATCCCCCGGAAACTGTTGGCCGTGCGCAGCGGTCTGGCTCAATACGGCAAAAATAATATTACCTATATTGAAGGACTGGGAAGTTTTTTTCGCCTGGTGACGTTTGTATCGGATTTACCGTGCCCCGAGGACGGCTGGCAGGAACTTGGTTTTCTAAATGACTGCACTAGCTGTGATATCTGCACCAAGGCCTGTCCGGGCGGTGCCATCGGTGCCGACCGCTTTCTGCTGCATGCCGAACGCTGCCTGACCTTTCACAATGAACGCCCACCCGAATTTCCCGCCTGGCTCAACCCTTCCTGGCACCACTGCCTGGTGGGGTGCATGGTCTGTCAGAAAGTCTGTCCGGTTAACAAAAACGTTCGCAAATGGATCGTCGATGGCCCAACATTTTCAGCGCAAGAAACCGACTTTATAATGCAAACAGCAGGTCAGGATAAACTTCCTCGCGAAACCGTCCAAAAACTGGATCAACTGGATATGATCGAATACCTGGGTGTATTGGGAAGGAACCTGCAGGCGCTGGCCAGCAAGCACGGTCTGGATTAATTCTTGACACTTCCGGGCCAGGATCTCTCTGATCAGAAACCACGGGGGTTGACCCACGGCGCTGCTGGAAAATCAGGCTGCCTTCGGAACAAATTATGACCCCAAGGATGGCTATTTGCTGACCACTCGGGGCAATCCCTTCGGCAACGTGGTGCGCGAAGGTGACAAGGTCATCGTTCACTCCGACAGCGGGTTGGATTTTGAAGTACCCACCCTCAAATCGATAAATTTAAGCGACAAATGGCAGAACAGGGATGCGGCCTATGCCGCCAAAATCCAGACCCCGGAGCACTTGCAGAAAATCGAATGTTACGGTTGCCATTCGTCATGGGCGCCGCAATGTTATGGCTGCCATGTCAACGTGGATTTTGCCGGTGAAAAGACCGCAACCGACTGGGTGGCGGCCGGCAATACCCATTTTGCCAACGGTCACACCGCGGAATCAATGCGGGATGTCAAACCCCCGGTGGCACCGGGCGTCGCCTATGGCAAAACTTCTGAAAACCGCTCTTATCTGCGGTGGGAAAATCCGGTGCTGGGCATCAACGGGGAGGGGTGTGTCTGTCCTGCCACAAGGAGATCCCCCAGGGGCGCTTTGTCTATCGGGCCATTTCCAAGGTCGGCGATTACCTCGGCATGATTCCCAAGACGGACGCCGACCACCAGAAACTCATTGGCAAGGCCATGTTCATCGCCGCCAACGTTCAAATCTTCGGTATCTTGATAGCAGTAATTGTAATCCTCCTGGCGGTTGTATATTTTGCCAGAAGAAAAAAGCCTGCGGATTAATCTTCAGCTTCAGCACTGAAAAGGCCACATACCTTCCGTATTGTGGCCTTTTTTTTCACCCTCCTGCGCTGGCGGCGCATCCGCTCAAAGCACCTTTACGATAACGAATGTCAGGTCATCATCCGGGTTGGTATCCCCCAGAAAGTGGGAAAGCTCGGCGTTTATGCGGTCGCAGATCTCCACGGCAGTAAGATCAGCGCAGCTGCGGATTAGATTGCGAACGCGATCCTTGCCGAACATTTCCCCGCTGGCATTGAAAGCTTCCCACAATCCGTCGGTCGAGGCCAGGTAAATCTGGCCGGACCTGACGTCGCTGAAAACACGCTCTTCGTATGGGGATTTTTTCTTCAAACCCAGGGACAGGTCGCTGCCGCTTAAGGTCTGAAAACGATCCGTGGCAGGATCGTACACCAGCGGCGCATCGTGTCCGGCCGACGCCCAGCGCATCTCCCGACGCTCCGCGTCCACTGACATCAGCAGCATCGTCATGAAACGATCCTCCCCGGTGTCGTCAACCAGCTGATTGTTTAGATGGGCAAGCAATTCGGCCAGGCTTCCCGGTGTGCGGCAGCGGCTGAGCAGAATTCCCCGGGCGGTGGCCATGAGCATGGCGGCGGCCACCCCGTGTCCCACAACATCACCGACAACGATGGTGGCGGTTGTCTCCGGATGTCCGGCAACTTTCAGGAAGTCATAATAATCCCCGCCCGTCTCGTCGCAGTAGGTGGCGTGGCCGGCAAGGTCCAGGCCCTTTATGTCGGGTGTGCCGGAAGGCAGCAGGTTTTGTTGCACCTCCTGGGCCAGGGCCAGCGATTGACGCAGGCGCATGCGGTCCCTTAAATCGGCGGTCACAGCGTTGATTTTTTTTGATAGATCCACGAACTCGGTGGAATACTCCAGTTTTATTTCGTGATCCAGCTGTCCCCGGCCGACCTTGTTGAAATAAGCGATTAAATCCAGCATGGGCAAGAGCGCAATTACCGCCAACACGATGCCGAACAGGAGGGTGGCGGAAACGGCGACGACCCCGATTTTAACATTGCGATACCGTCCGGCCTTAATGCTGGACAGAAAATCGCTTTCCGGCACGAGGGTGGCGATGAGCCAGGTCAGGCCGGTTTCATGGGCCGATGGCGAAACCATGAGCAGGTAAGGCTTGCGATTGATCTTCAGCCTGAGCTGGTATCTCCCATCAATCGCTTTATAATAGTCAAATTCCTTCTCAAGAAACGCGGCTGCCCTGGCGATTTGTCTGTCTACGGAGGCCGACGCGACCACTGGATAATTTCTTGTATCGGTCAGCGGAACCCCGGAGGAAGTGGCAATCAACCGTCCTTTTTGATCCAGCAAAAACGCCTTGCCGGTTCGGCCGATACTGAGATTTTCAAGGAAATGGGTAATGTCGTTCAGGGTCAGCTCGGCATTCATGACGCCCAGCAGACGGCCGTTGCTGTCCCGAAAAGGCTGCGCGTATCCCAGAGCCAGGGTGACAGCTGCCCCATCTTTGTGCACCTTCGCATAGGGCTCCGTCCAGGTTGATTTATCCGCCAAAATCGCAGCCTGATACCAGGGCCGGGTGCGGGGGTCATAGGGAAGGGTTTCGGTCGGGACTTTATTCATGCGCCCGTGGTTGTCGGTGTAGTATTCGAAAAGATCGGGACCGGTTTCCTCGTCCTTGATCGTAAATTCAAAACCGTTCTTGCTGGGATGACGGGCGATGCCCACGCTGCGCCCGTCGGCGCTTCCCCAGGTAATGCTGCTGAGCCCCCTGAAGGCCTGGGCCTGCTCAAACAGGGTCGTGCGCCAGGAACGCAAATGCTGGCGGTTGAGTTGGTCCTGCCGGATGAGATTGGCATTTACCCGCTGAATCCGGCCGGGCAGATTTAAAAGATCGTGGAGGCGTTCTTCAATATGGTCCTGAATTTGTACCAGGTTCTGCGCCATCAAATCGTTGACCGCGGAGTTGGCCTCCAGATAGGCAATGGCCGACAAAACAATCACCACCACAATCACCGGAGCCGTGAAAACCAGGGGCAAAGAGAATTTCATCGGGATTCTGGAAATGGTTTTACGAAACACCAGCATTTTTGAAACGTTTGGACGAATCATGAAGAAGCTCCCGGCACTCGGATACAAGCTATCAAATTTAAATAAGACCAATGTTCAAGATGGCAAGGTTTTCAAATTGCCTAAAATCCGCCTATTGATGCAGGGATTCCAGGGCTTTTTCGGCCTGCTTCAAGTACCCATCGGCCTTGCATTCATCAAAAAGCGCAATGGCCCTGTTGATACATTCCCGGGCTTGATCGGTTCTCTTTTTGGTCTGATGGTAGATGCCAAAATCAAGATAGGCCTGACCCAGGATTCCTTTGGCCTTAACCTCTTCAGCAATTTTGATAGCGTTTTTGAAGTGCTGCTCGATTTTGCGGTGGACCACCGGCATGTTGGTCAGCAGAAAGCCGATGTTCTTGGCCATGGCCGCCGGACTGATCCGGGCATCCTTATCGGTCATCTGAAAATAAACTTTCCCCAGGATATGTTCGCCCAGCGCACAGCGCCATTTTGAATTATTTTCCAAAAACAACTTTGTTCCGGCTTCCAAAATTTTAATGCCCCGGTTGAGCCTGCCGCTGGATATGGTGCAAAGGCCCAAAAACGCCTGGGCCACCGAACCGAGTGTTTCGGTGCCATTGTGTTGACTGAAATCCACCACTTGCTCAAGGTTCTCTTGGCCGTATTTGATGTCACCATTTATTACGTGAGCCATTCCCAGCATCAGCCTGGGAAACTGTTCGTAATATGGATCCGCAGATATCCTGACGGCCTCTTGAAAGCATTCAATGGCCGGTTCCAATTCAGCGTTCATGAAAAAACTGTTACCCTTGATGAAATAACCCATCACCGAGCTGCGGATGTTGGAGTGTTTCTGGCCGTAGCTCAGCAGCTGATTGCCGGCATCAAAAGCCGCATCCCTCTGGCCGCTGGCCCAGGCGTTGAAACCGATGCCCCCTAACGATTTGAAATAAAGGTACTTATCGGATTTTAGCTCTTTTGAAATCTCATGTGCTCTCCGGCCATAAAGACGGCCATCTTCGAACTGGCTCAACTCGGTACAGGCCCAGGACAGCCAGGTGCAGGCATAGCCGATGACTTCAATGTTATGTGCCCTTTCACCCAGTTCCAGCGCGCGGATGAGGTGATCATAAGAATCCTGGTATTTTCCCCGGGCCCACACCGCCATGCCCATCCAGGCATAAAACATTCCCAGCCTGGCGCTGTCATCCAGGGACTCGGCCAGCTGCACCTGATCGGCGAGCAGGTTGTTCAGTTTTTTAAAATCGCCCAGGTAATACAAGACATAGGCCCATTTGATCAAAAGATCGATCAGCAGACAGTCTTCATCCGGCGTCCGGTCCGTCCTGGCAGACAGAATTTCAAATGCCTCGGTGTAATATTGATCGGCCTCCTCGACGGCATATTTGCGCATGCTTTTTTCACCCGACATCATCAGATAGCGAATGGCCTTTTGAACAGACTGACCCTGTTTGAAGTGATAGGCCAGGGTTTCATAAAATTCTGATAGCCGATCCTTGAAAAGCTCCTCGATCACCGCACCGATGCGTTCGTGAATTTCCCGCCGCTCTTTTTTCAACAGGTTGTTATAGACCACTTCCTGGGTGATGGCATGCTTGAAAATGTATTCCAGCTCGGGTTGCACCGAGCGTGCCTTGATGATATCGAGCCGCTCAAGTCCGGAAAGGCAGCGGTCCACCCTGGTTTGGAGTTTGGAGATCTTTTCTAAAATGTCGTACAGGAAGGCACGCCCGATGACCGCGGCCTCCTGCAGCACCCGCTTGGTGTCCAGCTCCAGACGATCGAGGCGGCTGGATATGACCCCGTAGACCGAAGACGACAGCTCCAGGTCACGGATGGATTGGGTCAGCTTCCAGGCGCCGTTATCGCGGATGAGGATTTGGGATTCGATCAGTGAATTGATCACTTCTTCCAGATAAAACGGATTGCCTTCCACCTTTTCCTGGACGAATTTTCGTAAATCAGCGGGAACGTTATCGCTGGCCAGCAGGGCCTCCACCATGCTCTGGGCCTCGGAGGCCGAGAGGTCCTGCAATTGAATCTCCCGGTAGAATTTCCCGAGCCCGCTTTGCTGGTGGCTGGTAAACAGGCTGAAGGGCAGCCGGTAGACACAGATAAAAAGGGCCGGATAATTAAAATCCGATAAAATATAGCGAAGCAGATCGATGGAGGAGGGATCGGCCCAGTGAATATCTTCAAGACAGATAATCGCCGGCCGGTTGCGGGTAAGCGCCGTCAGCACGGTCTGCATGGCATCGCGCAGCTGTGACTTCCAGAATTCCGGGCTAACCGCCTCGGCTTCCGGATACTCCAGGGCATAGAGGCTGCCGATATAGGGCACCACATTATTTTGATCCCCCACCAGCACGGCCAGGCCGGATTCCAGTTTTTCTCTCACTTTATCCGGGGAATCGCTCTCTTCGATCAGCAAGGCCCGGTTCAACATGTCGATCAACTGAAAATACGGCATGTTCTGGGAATAGGCATAGGCATGACCTTCGAGCCATTGCACCTTCTCCTGATCCAGGCCGGCTCTGAATTCTTCCACCAGCCGGCTTTTGCCGGTGCCGGCATCGCCGCTGATGGATATGATCGCACCCTTGCCGTTTTGAATTTGCTCGGCGGCTTCGGCCAGCTGCGCCAGTTCAAATTTGCGGCCGATGAGTTGACCGGACGGCGCCGATGGTTGCTGCCCGGATGTCGGCCGCTCCTTGGCCGCCAGAACTTTGTAGATAGGCACCGGATCGGCTTTACCCTTCACCTGGGTGGGCTCCTGCGCCTCAAAGGAAAAATAGCCTTTGGAGCGCCGGTAGGTATCCTGGCCCACCAAAATCTCTTCGCTGGCTGCCAGACTGCACAGCCGTGCGGCCACGTTGAGTGGGTCTCCGGCAACCCCATGGGTGCCCTCGTCCGGATTTACGTCTCCGGTGACCACCAGGCCGGTGTTGATGCCACTGTGCATGGACAGGGGCGTGCCGGTTCTGCCTTCCACCTCGGGGCTGATAAACTTCACCAGGTCATGGATCTCCTTTGCCGCCCGGATGGCCCGCACCGGATCGTCTTCGTGCGCCCGGGGCACGCCGAAAATCGCCATCACCGCATCGCCGGCAAACTTTTCGATAAACCCGTCATACTTGGCAATGACGTCTTTGATGCGGCCAAATACCCGGGTCATGATTTCCTTGACGTCTTCGGGGTCCAGCTTTTCGGACATGGCCGTATAGCCCGACAGGTCCGCAAAAAGCACGGTAACGTGCTTGCGTTCACCGTCGACGGATGCGGCCGGCGCCGGCTGTTCAACCGGCGGTTTATCAGGCACCAATTTATGGCCGCAGCCGTTGCAGAAGTTGCTGTCCGGCGGGTTTGTCCTGCTGCAATGCGGACAGGTTATCTCCAGTTTACGGCCGCATTTGTTGCAGAAACTGGCATCGGCGGGATTATCGGATTGGCATTCAGGGCACTGCATTTTTCTTTTTCCAATCGGAGAAGAACTTTAATACTTTTTTTCAAGAATAATTAAAAGTAATTATGTAATTTGAATTTGCAAATTGGCACGTAATTTTTTAACCGAACCTGCCTGGTTTTTATATGGCGATCTGTTGGCCAGACCTTTCATGGTAGAATTGTGGTTGGCTCTGACAGCTTCTGGGGCAACAGTTATACCCCGGCATGTTCAATTTTTCTGGATAATATAAAAGGCGTTCTGAAAATCATGGGGGAGCTTTTTGACCTCAACTTTGGTAAAGCCTGCATTCTGAAGCATCTCCCGGGCTTTTTCCTCGCCCCACATGGCACCCAGACCGGCGCCGCCGGCCGCCAGCGACACCGTCATGCAGGACATGCACGACAGGGTGTAAAGCAGGGGACCGATGGGATGGTCGATGTTTTTGTGCACGTGGCTGGAGGCCGCAATATCCTGCATGAGAAAGGTTCCGTCCGGGTGAAGGGCCCTGGCAATTTCTTCTAAAACCCTGTCAGGCTGAGGTTGATCGTGAATCGCGTCAAAGGCTGTAATCAACTTATAATGCTCAGAAGCATCGAGTGCTGTCACATCCCTTACCTCCAGCCGCAGGTTGGACAGCTGCTGTTGCTCGGCAAGCTGCTTTCCCGTTCCAATGGCCTCTTCTGAAATATCGTATCCGGTAAAGCGGCTGTTGGGAAAAGACCTGGCCATCAGGTTAAGGGCCCGGGCACTGCCGCAGCCCACATCCAGCACCTCGATGCCGGCTTCCAGGTCGGCGATGAGACCCGGAACAAGGGGCAGAATGGCATCGGTCAGCGCCGCCACAACGGTCTGCCCGGAGTCTTCGGCCATAATCCGCTGGAAGCGCCCAAAGGCCGAATAGGGCACCCCGCCGCCGTTTCTAAAGCATTCCACTATCGGATCTTCGACGGTCCCCAGCAGCGGGATGTACTGGGCAAACACGGCAATGTTGTCGGGGGTGGCCGCCCGGGTCAGGAAGGCGGCATGCTCCGGGGGCAGCCGGTAGGTTTGCTTGTCGGCATCATATTCCACGATACGGCCGGTGACCATGGCCCCCAGCCATTCGCGCACATAGCGCTCATTTAATCCGGCTGCTTCAGCGATCTGTCGGCTGGTGGAGGGCGGCAGTTCACCCATGACATCGAACAGGCGGGTACGGTGGCCGATGGAGCTCATCAGTGCCAGCGCACCCTCATTTAATAGATTGAGCATACGATCGGCAAATGCGTCTGCTTTGCTTTGATCCAATAAATTCTTATTCATATCTATTTCCTTTAATCTACTTTAAGAGCTATCTCCTGTTGATCAGGTCGGTGAGCAGTTGACAAATTCAAAAATATGCGATACATTTTTTACAGTTGCGATACGAGGAGAATTACTTATGCCCATAAGCCTTAGAATTCCGCCCGAAAAGGAGAAAATGATCCAGAAAGCGGCCAAGAAATGCGGCACGACGAAAACCGCAATTATTCTTGAAGCCGTGGATGAAAAACTGGGTTTAACCAAAACCCGAGAACAAGTGATTCGCGAACTGGCCGGTTGGCTCACCCACGAAGAGGCCCTTGAATTGCGGCAAGCAGTTGAAGTCTTCAGTCAAATAAACGAAGGAGATTGGGAATGAAGCTTGTTCTCGATACCAATATTTACAGTGACTACGCTGAAGGGCTTCCTGCTGTTGTTGATTTTTTAGCCATCCACGGCGATGAAATCTATCTCCCATCGATCGTTTTAGGTGAATTAAGCTACGGCTTTATGAAAGGCAGCCGCCAGCGTTTCAATGAAAGAAAACTCCGGGAATTCATCCGCAAATTGCAGATTGAAATCATTGATGTCAATTATAACGTTGCCCGCAAATACGGGATTATTTATTTATCTCTGGTTAAAAAAGGCACCAAAATTCCGATTAATGATGTCTGGATCGCCGCCTGCTGCATGGAAGCCGGCGGTACGCTGGTAACCAGAGATCGCCATTTCCGCCAGGTTGATCAAGTCGAGACGATGGTTGTAACCACCTGAACAGCCTGTAAGTTTTCACCTGCCATCCCCTCGAAGGAGGGCATCAAGTAACATTTCACACAGGCGACAGCCAGCTTCTGGATTTCTGTCCAGGCACATAGGCGTCAAATTTAAACTCCTAAGTGTCGGTTTAGTTGTGGGAGCGGCTTTCCAGCCGCGAATCGGTTTTACAGATCGCGGCTGGAACGCCGCCTCCACGATCAATACATTAATTACTTCAACATTTCGAAGCTTTCAGCTACTCAGGCTTACGTGCCCTCAAGCTAATCCCCAGGGTCCCAAATTCCATGGCGCTGGACGGATTGGGGACATCGGCAAAAATATTGTGCTTTTCCACGACGGCGGCATCTTCAAACCCGGCCGCCCGCGCGGCGTCTAAAAGGTCTGCCTCCGGCAGGCCACCGGCAATTCAGCCGGTCCACAGGGATATGTCTTCCAGTGCTTCCGGCGGTATTGATTTGGCTACCAAAATGTCACCGATATAGAGCCGCCCACCTGGCTTGAGAATGCGGGCCCACTCGCTCAAGGTCTTGACCTTATCGGGTGTCAGGTTGAGCACCCCGTTGCTGATGACGACATCGGCATACCCGTCGGGCAGGGGCAAGCTTTCGGCGAAGCCCTTGCGAAACTCCGCATGGGCCGCACCCATGGCTTCGGCCCCGGACCGCGCCTTGTTCAACATCTCATCGGTCATATCGATTCCGATCACCTTGCCTTCAGGGCCCACCATTTTGGAGGCAATCAGGGAATCGAAGCCTGAGCCGGAACCGACATCCACCACAATGTCTCCGGGATGAATCGGTCCCAGCTTAAATGGATTGCCGGTCCCGGCAAAGGAAGCAATGTTATCCTCGGGTACGCCTTCATAAACTGATAAATCATAGCCAATCCGGTCGGCCGCCGCACGACCGGTATGAAAATGATAACCTTTGTGAGGGTCCATGGCCACTTCCGCATACTCTTTGCGAACCTCCTCACGCAGGTCGTCGGTTGATATTTTTGTGGTTGTTTGTGTCGTACTCATTTATGGTTCCTTTCTTGGACAACGAAACAGACAGCTATCTGTCATTCAGCAGGTTTACAGGGTGCGGGTTGCATTCTCCCGTAACGCCGGTTCTTTTGTATATTTTTCAACCCATCCATCTGCCCCGCATTCTTTAAAGATCTTAATAGCTTTGTCCATGCTTTCCCGTGCTTTTATCGGCTCTTCTTTGCGTTGGTTGATTTCAGCTAAAATAGCATAATCCCCTGCCAAATCAAATTTCAATCCGTTAATTTTATCGACTTCAATGGCCTGATGAATCCATTTTGCGGCAGATTGGAGGTGATCACTGTCAAGGTTTAGTAAAATCTCAGCCATGTGTTTTCTCATCCGACCTTCATTACATTTTATTCTGTTTTCAGACACAAAACCACAGAGCTCTGCCAGATCAACCTCCTTTTCGTTATTCATCACTTTGGCACGGGCTAAGGCAATTTTGCACAAATTCAGCCAGCTGCGAT
>JAFDCJ010000011.1 GCA_019312835.1 Deltaproteobacteria bacterium | reverse complement strand
GACCCGATCAGAACATATCTCAAAATGATTCAGACCCTAGTGCCCCTTGCCATATTGACATAAAGTTAAGCGGCCGCCAAGTAGATGCCAACCCGGGTCTGGTTGTTCCTTACCTGAAACACCGATTCCATGATAAAAGATGGTTTTTGGAAAAAGACGCTGTCATCGATGCTGTGGTGGTCGCCGACAGCTTTCGCATCTCAGAAACCAGCGGCCTTATAACCGAGGGGGTTATCGCACGCTTTGATTTAAGAAGCCACGACAAATCAATGCTGGTTAAGCGGTATTTTGTACCGGTCATCCTTTCGGCCTCTCCGATCGAATCCGTTTCCACAGAGGACGGTTTTGTCTTACAGCTTGTCGACGGCGTCAGGCACCTTTATTGGGCCGAACATTTCCTTGCGCATCAAAAAGCAATCCTGCCGTATTTTAAAAATTCGGCGGTGATACCCACCGCCCGCGGGGCAACGGTCCGCTTTCGGCCGGCCGGCCGCATCCTGTCCGAAATTGATGAAACCGAACTGTCTATCAATCCAACGGCGATGGCTTTTTCTTCATCCAATGTATTGACCTTCCTTGATTCGGCTCAGCAGTCGGTGGTGTCTAAAACCTACAAAGACCTGCGCGGAGCCTCCGGCCGCCCGGGTAAAATATGGCCACCCAATCCTGAACCCGAACGCTATGAAATACTGGCGGCCGCCAGCTACCCCAACATTCCCCAATTGCTGGGTGCTGCCGACTATATATCCCCCGACGGACAGCGGGCCCCCCTGGTCCTGATGACCCAAGCCATCAGGAGCGGCGGTCAGCTGGGCGATGTTTTCAGTGCAGGGTTGGCCAGATTGCTGGATGATCGGGATGCGGTCGGATCCGGCGAAGCGTTTAAAAAATATGACCCGTACAAACAGGGCATGCGGATATTTATTCACGGGGTTTTAAGAACCGTTGTTGACATGCACAAGGCGTTTGCCCATAGCAGCCCGGCGGGCTTTGGTGCCAGCCCGGCGGCAACTGATGATTTGTGTAACTGGTCGGATACGGTCCGAAACAACTTGATTAAGGCCATGGCGGCGCTTGAGAAAAGGTGCCGGGATTCCAGGGGTGCCGCAGCGTTGCAGGAGTTGTCCGGGATGCTCGATCACTTTGGCTCGGGGGTCAAAACCGCGGCTAGTGGTGCTGATTCCCCGCGGGGACCCATTGCCAATGCCATCGTGAGTCTGCGAAATCTGGACGGCATCACCATGAAAGCCCCGGTTCACGGCGATCTTCATTTGGACCAGGGCTTGCTCGAAACGGCCGAAAACGCTGCGACCATCGAAACGTTATTAGATGCGATTCAAAGCGGCAACCTTCAGCAAATCCGACACCAATCGACCCAGATCACCTCACAGATCAAGTGGATCGACTTCGAAGGGCCGCCGGCCCGAGAATTGGTCCGCTCAAACCACGATGTGCGCGCCAGCCTTCCGGTGGATCTAGCGGGCCTGGTTCAATCCCTGCTGTATATCGTCCATACAACCCTTTACGAATACCTGGGATTAAACTATCAGAATTCGGATGATCATGAAACTCAGCGGAAGGCGTCTCTGGTTCTGCTCGGACATCAGCCCCTCGGCAACGCCCGCATAACCGGGCTGCATAAAAATTTGACGGGGGTGTTGCGGTCGTGGCTGAAGGATATGACCGCGTTTTTCATTGAAGGCTACCTTGATGAAATCGAGTCACAGGGGTTGGGGAATATGATCTTAAGCAGCTGGAATCGCGATGTTGCCCGAGCCCTGGTCAATTATTGGATTCTGGCCAGAGCGATCCACGAGTTCGGCTATGAAACCTACGGCAGGGACTGGGGCTGGGAGGCGATCGCCGCCGGCCGAATTATACAACTGGCTAAACAGGGCGATATCGCCGGTCGACTCAACAAGGCGGTGGCGTTGGCATGAATCACAGCAGGGTCAAATCGAATCGTCGTTATCGTATTGATAAGGTGTCCAGGGGGTTTCTCGGTGTGCGGTCAATGGGTTTATTCGCTCCGTTGTCTTACCTGAGGACCGCAGAAGACTGGGGTGTCGGAGACCTGGACGCCTTGCTGATGTGGGTTGAATTTGCGAAGAAAGCCGGTGTGTCTCTCATGTCGCTGTTACCGCTCAATCTCCCCATGGATGACAACTCTCCCTACAGCAACGTCAGTGCGTTCGTATTCGATCCCGTTTACATCGGGATGAAAATGCTCTTGGAATATTTTGATATCCCCCCAAACCCAAATGATTCATTTTCGAAGATTCCGCCTCTGGTGGCGACCCTTCATGCGCAGGGGGCAGGATTAAACCGGCGACATAACGCCACCAACCATGAAACCCGCGAATTAAAATATCAGGTTTTGAGAGAACTCTTTGAAGGGTTCCAAGCAGCTGAACTGCAGCAAGATAGTTCCATCGTGGTCGATTTTCCTTCCCGCCCGATGTCCGATCTGGAGTTGAAGCACTCCGGCCCGCGGGCCCGGGCCTTTATGGAGTTTTGTTTGTCGCAGCGAGGGCTTGTCGATCCGCTCCTGTTTGCCATTCTGGCAAGGGAGCTTAAGACAGATGACTTCAGGAAGTGGCCCCGGGAAATCGCCGTTCATTCTGCCGAAAAAATCCAGCACCTGAAGCGGACCTATAAAAATGAGCTGTTTTTTGAGTTTTTCGTCCAGTGGCTGCTCCATGTTCAGCTCGGCTGCGTTCGTGAAAAATGCGCTGAAGGTGAAGTGACCGTCGATTTGATGCTGGATCAGCCCTTCGCGTTCGGCAGCGCGGATATATGGGGCAATCTGGACGCCTTCCTGATCGATCCGCAAACCCTCAAGCGCCGGTGCACCCAGGGCGCCCCGCCCCACCGGCTCGATATCCCGCAGCATTGGGAGTTTTATGCGCTCAACATGCAGACCCCATCGGCCCAAAACCTGTTGTCAAAGCGGCTCGCGTTTTATCTGCAGTATTGCGATTTTTTGAGAATCGATCACCTGCTGGGGTATTACCGGCTTTACTGTCTGACAGAAGATGATGACTGGGAGATGACCCTTGAAAAGATGGGGATATGGGATCAAGTTGAGGCTGAATTAAACACGCCCGCCTCACCCGCGGAAAAAAGAAAGGCGATCTACAATGTTATCGTGAACGGAATTCAGGCCAGGTTCCCCGCCAACATTGTTGCGCGCCTGTTTGATCGGGATGGCAGCCTGAAGCCTTCCAATGTTATCCTGGCAGCGCGATGCGCGGCCAATGGAACCCGTGAGCCCGAACAATTTGGCTGGTACAGCCAGGGCGTCACGGCACAAGATCAGCGGTTTATCTATGCGCTGCTCAGCCCCAACGATATTTCCGAAACCGATTTTCTGGAGAAGATCATCCGGGAACGCGAAATGTTCCTGGCCCCCTCTGACAGCATCCGGGTCGGTTTTTTTGAAATGGGCCCGGGAGAGGAAATCCTGTCCGATTTTATGCAAATCGCCCAGGAGGGTGGCAAAACGCTGGTATTCGAGAACCTGGGCGTTGTGCCGGAAGCCGTTACCCGTTCTTTGCAGGAACTCGGGGCATCCGAATTTAAACCCCTGATTTTTGGCTACCAGTATTTTACAGGCGATCACAATGAATTCTGGTTTGACCGGCTGGATTCCAACAGCCATGTGTGTTTTTCCACCCATGACACGATTACCCTGCGTGGATGGTGGGAAGGCAAAGAGAAATGGGCTCAAAAAAAATATTATTTTAAGACCAAAGAGCAAAAGCAGGCGGTAATAAAATACCTGACTGATCAGGGATACTTGACGCCGGACGCCGATGTTGATTTGGATCGGTTGAACCATGAGCTGCTCAGGTCGGTACTTGCTTCTATCGCGGATTCCATTGGAAGGGATGCCGTCATTATGATGCCGAATCTTTTTGGGTCGGGAGATGAAGGGATTATCAATATGCCGGGCCACAGCGGATTCTGGACGGCCCGATCGCCGGTCACCATCGAAGCGTTACTCGCGCAGGCAAAAATGCCGTCCAATAAAGTGCCGGTCAGCCCGGCGTCAAGGGCGGTTGCGTTGTTGGAGGATCTGGTCAGGCTCAAAGAAAGAGATTCTTTCCGCAGGCAGGTTGACTCACTGGATCCGGACAGGCCTCATATTATTTGCTCACATCCAATGAGAAGAAATGGCTCCAAACAGATTCGCTATCTAGGCGAAGAATTTATGGTGGATGTTGTCGTCTACGGTAAATGCGAGGAGGCCATGGTGAATTTTGAAAACGGAAGGACCGAGAAAATGCAGGCGGTGAAAGTGTTGGCAGGCCTGTTTCCGGGTTTAAAGGTTTTTCGAAAATATATTCCCGTTGATGAGGCCCTGGTCGGCGCAAACAGGTTCAGCATCGATCTGGATGGCATCCCCAGACCCGAAGCGGGCTACCTGATCGGGCTTCGGCCCGGAACTAATCTGAATCCGCTTGCCGACAATTACGGTCGGATAGAGTTAGAATGAAAAAATATGGCTCTTGTAGGCATCGAGCACAACATGCAGACCATCGCGGCCCAAATCTTCGGCCGAGCGCATATAGGTTTTTTCATTCAAGACATCGACGATTTCAACCTGTCCCGGGTAACCGATGACATCTAATTTTATGCGGCAGGTTGCCACCGCCTCCGAATAGTTCACAATCACCAGGCAGTTTTCGGGGGCGTATTTCCACCGCCAGCTTAATATATTTTGATATGACGGATCGTCATCCCAACTCGGCAATACCTCCAGGAGAAGCCATCGGCCTTTTTTAAATATGGTCGCGCTGGTGATGGTCAACAGCTTTTTATAAAATTGCATGAGGTCCGTGTTAACCGGCTCCAACGGTTCCCGACCGAGTTGAACGGGCAGTTTGACCGTCCTGCCCTCAAACTGCCCATCATGATAAAAATGCATGCCTTGTAACGTACTTATAATCACGGCCGCCGCCTTGGATTTTTCCTCACCCAGCGCAGTTACAGCCCTTTGTTCGTCATGATTTTCAATAAATCGCATCGATTTTCTTTGAAAATCATCTGCGGCCCATAAGTGTTCCCTGATTTCGTTTGCGCTTCCGTTATACAGTCGGTCGGTGAGTTTTTTATCATAAATGAAATCAAACCCCATTTCCAAAAGACGGCCTTCAAGATCCCAGTAAACCTCTGCCAAAAAAAGAAAGTCTGGAAAAGCGTCTTTTACCGCTTTAATGCAAACGGTCCAAAATTCATCCTGCGGCGGGTCGTCGTTCATTTTTGTGACGATGCGATGCCAGGTTTCTTTAAAAATATCGTTGAGACTCAGCATGGCCATATCACATCTGACCCCGTCGCAGAGTCTGGTTAAAGCCATCAGCGCATTCATCATAAATTCACGCGCAGCCGGGCTGAAATAATTGACCTGAACCGTATCTTCCCATGCCGGAAAAAAAGGATCACGCCCATGGGCAAAGATCCTGTCATCGTCTTCGAAGGGTTTATAAAAGGTGGTCGAATCATCGCTAAGCTCATCAAAATCGCCCTGGAGAAAAACGTAGGGATCTGTTCGGATCACAGAACTGTCCGCACTGAAATGATTTGGCACAAAATCAAGTATTAGCTTGATGCCCAATTTGTTTAAGACCGTTCTTGTATCCAGAAGACTTCTTTCGTTTCCAATCAGTGGATTGACTTCGTAGCGGTCGATGGCATAGGGTGAACCGATAATGTCCTCGCGCTGTAAATCCCTCAAAGTGGTTTTAAAGCTATCTTTAACCGGCCCCTCCTTAAGGCAATACTTTTCGATTGTGCTGCTGCAGATTTTCCAGACCCCCATCAGCCAAACATAATTAATTCCTTTTTGCGCCAGGCCTTCCCAGTATGCCATCGGAACATCGTCCAGTTTCGCCTGGTTGTCCCCGCTATCAAATCTTCTCAGCCAAACCCGTGTATTTATTTCGTATAGTTTGGAACTCGCCTTCAGATGCCGGACGGGTTCCTTATCTTCTGACTTCGGTTCGGAATTCTTCATGCGTTGCTTTCCTCTAACTCCCCGGTAATATCCGCCGGATGTCGATCTTTATGTGGAGAATTTTAAGATATTATCACGACAGCGCTTTGGGCAGGTGGCATCCGCCCTCAAGATCAAGATCCGGGTAACTTAAACTAAACTTTATCCGGTGTCAAAGGGCAGTTGATTTTTTGGAATTTAGCCTATATGTTTTGAATTTGAAAGCCAAACCAGTTAACAATTCCAAGGATGATGTATAAATGAAAAAATTTAAAACTTATCAGGTATTTCCCAACATCCCCATGGCCCTCGAATTTTTGGAGGATTTGTCACGCAATCTGTGGTGGTGCTGGAAAAAGGATGCCATTGAACTGTTTCGGCGCATCGATCCGACCCTGTGGGTGGCCTGCGGGCGCAACCCGATCGCTTTTCTGGCCAAAGTGCCCCAGAACCGTTTCGAGCAGCTTGTCGAAGATGAAGGTTACCTGGCCCACCTGGAGCGGGTGAGAGCAGCCTTTGAAGATCGGGTGCTCGATCCGGTGGATCAAGAAGAATATCCCTATCAACCGGGGGATACCATTGCTTATTTTTCGATGGAATTCGGCATTCACGAAAGCCTTCCGCTGTTTGCCGGCGGCCTCGGCATCCTGTCCGGTGACCATTTAAAGGCCGCATCCAATCTGGAACTGCCACTGGTCGGTATCGGCCTGATGTATCAGTACGGCTATTTTCGCCAGTATCTCAACCCCGAAGGCTGGCAGCAGGAAGACTACCCGGAAACCGATCTTTACAAACTGCCGGCGGACCGCATGCAGGACGAGGCGGGCAACGACATCAGGGTGACCGTTGACGGACCGGACGGTTCCGTTCATGCCGTCATCTGGAAAATTATGATCGGACGCATTCCGCTCTATTTGCTGGATACCAATATCGCTGAAAACTCGGCCGGCAATCGCGAGATTACCTCGAGCCTGTATGTCGGGGACGCCAAGATTCGCCTGGCCCAGGAAATCCTCCTGGGCATCGGCGGTATGCGGGCGCTCAATGCCATGGGGATCAAGCCCAAGGTCCTGCATATGAACGAGGGCCATTCAGCCTTTGCCAGCCTGGAGCGGCTGGCCGTGACCATGACTGATCACAAGGTCGATATTAAAACCGCCCTGGAAATCGTTCCGCGGACCACGGTCTTTACCACCCACACGCCGGTGGCGGCCGGGCATGACGAATTTCCGGTGGAGATGGTAAAATCCTATGTGCAGCCGTTTGAAGCACGTCTCGGGACATCGGTTGATGAAATTATATCCTGGGGGCAACCGGAGGGATCCAGTAAAGATGCGCCCCTTTCCATGTTTATCCTGGCCCTGCACATGGCGGCCTATTGCAACGGGGTCAGCAAGTTGCACGGATCGGTGGCACGCAGAATGTGGTCCTTTGTCTGGCCCCGGCGCCCCGTGGAAGAAGTCCCCATTTCCCACATTACCAACGGCATCCACATATCATCCTTTATTTCCCAGGAGTTTGCCTATATCTTCGATCGCACCCTGGGTCCCGACTGGTATATGGGGTCCCGTAAATCTGAAAATATCAAACGCATCGATGATATCTACGATGAAGAATTGTGGCGTGCCCATGAAATGAACCACTCCCGCCTGGTGCGGACCTGCAGAGAGCAACTCGTCAAGCAGTACGCCCGGCGCAACGCCCCGCCCAATGTGCTGCGGGCGGTCGAGGCCGCGCTTGATAACGATGCGCTGACCATTGCCTTTGCCCGTCGGTTTGCCACCTACAAGCGGGCCAACCTGCTCCTGCAGGACATGGATCGCCTGGAAGCGCTCATCAACAACAAAAAAAGGCCGGTTCAGTTCATATTTGCGGGCAAAGCCCATCCCAAGGACGACGAGGGCAAAGAATTGATCAAACGCCTGTTTCAGTTTGCCAGCAAACCGGCGGTGGCCAACAACATCATCTTTTTGGAAGACTACGACATGCACCTGGCCCGTCATCTGCTGCAGGGAGCGGACGTGTGGCTGAACACTCCCCGGCGACCCCTTGAAGCCTGCGGAACTTCCGGCATGAAAGCCGCCGTCAACGGTGTGCTCAATGTCAGTGTCCTCGATGGATGGTGGGACGAAGGGTATTCGGAAGAATGCGGCTGGCGAATCGGAAAGGGCGAAGAATATGAAGATCACAGCTACCAGGATGCCATCGAGAGCCAGGCGCTGTATAATGTTCTGGAAACTGAAGTCATTCCGTGCTTTTATGACCGCAAGGAGGGCAATCCCCCCACCTGCTGGATTAAAAAAATGAAAGCCAGCATGAAAATGGCCATGGAAACCTTTTGCAGCATGCGGATGGTGTCAGAGTATGAATCGCGCTTTTATATCCCATCCGCCAGGCGCTGGGATTCCCTGGTTGCCGAGAAGGCCGGCGAGGCCAAAAAGCTGGCCGCCCAAATAAAACGGCTGCGCAGCCATTGGTCGAATATCACCATCAAGCCTCCGGTGCGGCAGGCCGCGGGACCCTTTCGGGTCGGCGATGCCTTTCGGGTGACTGCGGAAGTATACCTCGGTGAGCTGCACGCCGATGAAGTCGATGTGGAGCTTTATTACGGCATCTTAAAATCCCTGCAAGAAGTATTCGCCAGCCACGTGGAGCCGATGACGGTGCTGGAAGACCGCGGCAAGGGGAACTATCTGTATGGCTGTGACCTGATTTGCGACGTTTCCGGGCGATTCGGATACACCGTGCGGGTCGCACCCCACGGTGATGAACGCATTAAATCCACCCCCCGTTTGCTGACGTGGGCGTGAGATCGATAATTCAAATTTAGCAATACTCTGGTTTTAGAAGCCTATAACCTGATCGTGCTGCATGAATTTGCTGGAGTATTGGAGTGTTGGAGTACTGGAGTACTGGAGTATTGGGACCGGACCATATGATTCAGGATTAGCTTAAGCTTAATAATGAATCTCAATTTACGTGATGACACGTTGTCGGATGTTGGATAATCCATTACTCCATCACTCCAATACTCAATTAAAAAATACTAT
>JAFDCJ010000010.1 GCA_019312835.1 Deltaproteobacteria bacterium | reverse complement strand
TGGGGAAAATAAAATCTTCGCTCATGCCCAGGTACTGCGCTTCCCAATCGAATTTGAACGTCTTGATCTTATCGAGAATGGGATGCAGGGCAAAATTCAGCGAACCGGCATTCAGTGAAGCCAGCTCGGGGCTGAAGGTTTTAACAACGGCAACCCGCTGTTCAACGGTCATGCCGAAGCCCCCTCCGGTGGTGGTGCACACCACCGCGTTGCACCTGTTTTTGATCTTTGATAAAATCTCACCGAAAATGCCGCTGTCCGCCGAAGGCTGACCGGTGGCCGGGTTGCGGGCATGCACGTGTACCACGGCTGCCCCCGCATCCACCGCCCGCTGCGCCTCAGCGGCGATTTCATCAGGCGTTATCGGCAAATGGGGCGACATCGTCGGGGTGTGTATGGCGCCGGTCAGGGCAGCGGTTATGATAAATTTGCTCATCGCAATCTCCTTTAATGAAACATGGGCGCTCAGTCCTCCACAATGGCCACCGGCCGCGTCCACCCGGCACTGGCCCCCTTGATTTTGACCGGAAAACAACAGACGGTAAATTCAAAGGGTTTGCCGATGGCGGCAAGGTTGGCCATTTTCTCCATATGGCAGTAGCCGATATCGATGCCCGCAAAATGGGCTTCCCAGATAACCTTGGGGTCGCCGTGCGCCTGGAATTCTTTGGCCTGAAATGGCAGGGGCCGATCCCAGCTCCAGGCATCGATGCCCACCACCTTGACGCCCCGGGACGTGAGAAACAGGGTGCTTTCACGATCCATCCCGGCACCCCTTACCAGGTACTTTTCCGTACCCCAGGCATCATCCGCGCCGGTTTGAATCAGGACGATGTCGAGGGGCTTGATCTCGTAGCGGATTCGCTCCAGCTCCCCGTGAACGTCATCGACCGTAATTCGCTCCCCATCGGCCTTGTGTCTGAAGTCGAGAACCACGCCGTCGCCAAAGCACCAGTCAAGGGGAATTTCATCGATGGTCAGCGCTCTTTGACCCTTGTCCATGGTGGGATGGTAATGATAAGGTGCATCGAGGTGGGTCCCGGAATGGGTTGTCAGGGTCAGAAACTCCACCGCCCAGCCAAGACTGCCGGGAAGCTGTTCCTTTTTTAACCCCGGGTAAAAATCCTTCATCTGTTCAGCTCCCATTTCATGATTCAGGTAATCGATCTGGGGAATCATCATGGGTGGATCGCTGGGCAGCTCGGGTTCGATACTGATGCTTAAATCAACGATTCGTCTGTGGGCCATGGCTGCTCCTTTTGGTTATAGCGGTTGTAAAAATATGTTCTATTTGGGTTTTCGCAGACGAAGGCGGTTGTTCAAAAAGAAAAAAATATTAGAGCGTTTGCATCCGCCCATATTAGACGAAAGCGACAAACCAAACCCAACGGACCGCCGCTATCGTAACGTTATTTTGACAAACGCTCTATTTGTCAATATTTTTTTCAGTACCGGCAAGCGTAAATTGATTTAAATCAAAGAATCCGCCGGCCGTGTTGAGTATAGTCATATCCCATGATAACCCGCAAAAACGAAACGAAAGCATCCGGATCCTTTATCAATCGGCTGAGGCAGCCGGATATTCAGCTGTATCGCAAAGTAGTCCAATACCTGTTTCTGGCAACCGTTGGGCTGATCGGTATCAAATTTACGATCTTTGTCAGCCAGCTGGAGAGCGGAACGCTGCCGACCGTCACCCGCCCGCCCGGCATAGAGGCTTTCTTGCCGATCAGCTCTTTGATCAGCCTCAAATACTGGCTGGTCACCGGAATTATCAACCCGATCCATCCCTCCGGTTTGATCATATTGTTGATGGCCCTGGTCACGGCCGTGCTGTTGAAGCGGGGCTTTTGCAGCTGGGTGTGCCCCTTCGGTCTGCTGACCGAGTATCTCAACCGGCTGCATAAATTGATATTTCGCAAAAACATCCAGGTGCCCGCCCTGCTCGATTATCCCCTGCGCAGCTTAAAATACCTTCTGCTGGCCTTTTTCCTGTGGGCCATCGTGCTGAATATGAATGCGGCGGCGCTGGAATATTTTATCTACAGCCCCTATAACATGGTAGCGGATATCAAGATGCTGTATTTTTTTGCCGATATCACCCCCTTTGCCTTCTGGGTGCTGGTGGCGCTGGTGGTGCTGTCCATTGTCCTGCGCAACTTCTGGTGCCGCTATCTATGCCCTTACGGGGCCCTGTTAGGTATTCTCAGCTTCATCAGCATTCTAAAGGTTCACCGCAATACGGACACCTGCACCAACTGCCAAAAATGCACCCGCACCTGCCCGGTGGACATCAAGGTCCACAAAACCGCCCGCGTGATCTCCGATGAATGCCACGCCTGCCTGCAATGCGTGACCGTGTGCCCGGAAAAGGAGACCCTCTATCTATCAGCTGCCCGGCGCAACGCCATCCTAAAGCCCCTGGCCTATGCGGTGATCGTGTGCCTGCTGTTTGTGGGCGGATCATTGGTCGGCCGGCTGACCGGCAACTGGCAAACCGTCATCTCGAATAACGAATATCTGTTCCATGTTCAAAATCTGGACATGCCGTTTTACCAGCACAATCGCGGCCGGGTACCTGACTACGACCAGGCGGCCTGGTTGCGCATGATGAAGAGGATACGCGCGGCCCAAAAGCCCAAGCCCCGGACACGGTAAAAGGCTGAATTCATGTACTATTATAATCGAACCGGACACCCCCGTCTGTTTGGCCCCCGCCCTGTCGCAGAAAAGCAGCCGTCACACCAGGGGCGGCTGCCAAAAAGCGTTTCCACCATAAAACTTTTGTTTTCAAAAAGTTAATCCGCCTGTTGCCCTCCTGGAGGTTCCTTTCGAAAACATTACAAATGATTTTTTTTGTAAACTTTTTTTGATCCTCGTTCGTCTAACATGCCAGAGAAGATTGGAGCGTCATAACCAGTTCAAACGAGGAGAAAACAATGAAAAATATTTTTGGGGCGCTTTTTATCGCGCTAGCGCTGCTGATAACCAGCCCCTTTTCCGTATATGCAGGCAAAACGCGCGTTCATATCAGCGCCCACTTCAACTCAGGACATCCGGGGTATCACGCCGGGTGGGGACATCACGGGCGCTACAAGCACCACCGGAGAGGACACCGATATCACTGGCACAGCTCATGGGTTGTAGGACCCGGACCATGGTACCCTCATGGCTATTATGCCCCTCCCCCGGTAGTCATCCAGCAGGAGCAGCCCATATATGTCCAGCCCGAGCAGCCGAAGGAGGATTACTGGTACTATTGCCGCAATCCGGAAGGCTACTATCCGTATATCCGAAGTTGCCGGGACGGATGGATGAAGGTCGTACCGGACGTTACACCACCCAGTCCATAGAGGAGGGTATAGCCGCATGAATTTTAAACGATATCCTGGGCTACTGATGGCTGCCGCAGTTCTGGCAGGCTGTGCGACGATTCCGGCCGGTCCGGGCGTCATGGTGCTGCCGGCTCCAGGCATTCCCTTCGAGGCCTTTCAGTCTGACGACAGCACCTGCAAACAATGGGCCCTGCAGCAAATCCAGGTGCCTCCGCATGAAACTGTTAACCGCAATATTGCCGGTGGTGCGGCTGTTGGGACGCTGGTCGGGGCCGGTCTGGGTGCAGCGATCGGCTCAGCCTCGGGCAACGCCGCCACCGGTGCCGCAATTGGCGCCGGCAGCGGCTTTATCGGCGGCGCCGCAGCAGCGTCGGGTCCGGCCTACACAGCCGGCTGGGAAGCCCAACGACGCTATGATTTTGCCTACCAGCAGTGCATGTATTCCAAAGGGCACCAGATCCCGGGCCTGAAAAGGCCCGCCAGGCAGGCACGCTGGGTTCCGCCGCCCCCGCCGCCGGGCCACCCTTATGGTCCCCCCAAAAGCACCGGAGCGTTACCCCCGCCTCCTTAGGCCGATCCAGGCGGCACCGGTTGGGCGGCAAGGCCTCCTCGGGACCGTTTCGGTAGGTCTTGCCCCCGGCCAATCTAAACGCCCGGGCGCTTCAGGCTGTTTCTTATCCCCAGGCGCCGTCGGAGCAGGGTTCCCCGCTCCAGAGCATGGCGGATTGCCCGGGTAAGCCCCTGCCGTAACGGTCGGAGATTGCACGCTATTGACATTTCGCCAAAAGTCTGCCACACAATTTCTCTTGATCCAAAAAATTTCCCAATGGCTTCGAAACGAGGTAAGGCAATGGATATATATGAACTGGTGCGCGGTCCGTTCGCCTGGGTGGCATTGATTGTTTTTGTTGCCGGCAGCCTTTATCGAATTGCCGCCATGCTGATCAGCGGCAAAAAAGAGCCTTCGCTCTACCCGGCAACCAGTTTAAAAGATGGCCTGCGGTCCATTCTGCACGGCCTGATGCCGTTTGGGTCCACCTACATGCGTCGGCAGCCGTTATTCACCGTGGTGACCATCGGTTTCCATCTGGGCGTCATCATTTTACCGCTTTTTCTCCTGGCCCATACCGTCTTGTGGTACGAGTCCTGGGATATCCTGTGGTGGAGCCTGCCGGATCTGCTGGCGGATATCGTGGCCGTCTGGGTGATGTTGGCCTGTGTCTATTTCCTGGTTCGACGCTCGACCGTGCCGGAAGTCAAACAGATCACCCGCCCGACGGACATCCTGCTGCCGGCCATCGTCTTGCTGACCTTTTTGACCGGTTTTCTGGCCTACCACCAGTGGGGCCCCTACCGGCCCATGCTGATCTTGCACATTCTGGCAGGTGAAATCCTGCTGGTTACCATACCGTTTTCGAAACTGGGGCATATGCTGTTTGTTATGTTTTCCAGGGCTTACATGGGGGCCGAGTTCGGCAAGGTCCTCAAGGCCCGGGAATGGTAAATAGAAGCGAATGACATGAATTGCAGGGGAAGGCTATGCGTATTAAGGTTTTGACTTTGACCATCATCCTTGGGTTGGTTTCGGCAGGCGCCGTCGGCTGGCGGGCCTCGATGGCCCAGGAAGCGGACTACATCCTGGCCCATGCAGATGTTTTTGGCAAGCTCAGGCGCCCCCAGGTCGGCTTTTCACATGAAAGCCATGCCAAAAGCCTTGAAAAAAGCGGCTGCGGGGTGTGCCATCATACCCCGGACGATGCCACCGGCCGGCTTGTATACGTTGAGGGCGAAGAGACCGGCTGCAAGGAATGTCATGAATTACAGGAAGAAGCCGGCATACCGGCCCTGCGCGAGGCCTTTCACGGCAATTGCACAACCTGTCATCGCAATCAAATTAAATCCGGCAATCTTGAAAGCGGGCCGACCACCTGCGGCGGCTGCCACCGGAGGTCCTAATTGAGCCGGGCTCAATTAGGCGTTATTGGTTATTGGTTAATGGTTATTCGTCTTTGAAACACAGCTTAGCAGGATACAATTTTAAATGGCAAATTATGATTGAAAACAACAAGCAAATCGACGCCAGCGACCAGCCGGGTAAACCCCCGGGCAGTGAGGTGATCGCGCCGGACCGACAGATGGGCTGCCTGCGACGGGCGGTCGAAGACAACCTCAGCCGCAAGATCCAGGCCATGCTCAACAGCTGCGTAAACTGCGGCCTGTGCGCGGAGTCCTGCCATTACTACTGCTCGACCGGTGACAGCGAGGTGATCCCGGCAAATAAAGCCGCCAAGCTGGCCCGGGTGCTGGACACCCACTTCCATCCCGTCAAGGCCCGCCTGCCTTTTTTCAGGCCAGCGGAACAGCTCGATGAGCAGACGATCGCCGCGCTGCACAAGGCTGCCTATGAAGACTGCACCCTGTGCGCCAAGTGCGCCCTGACCTGTCCCATGGGCATCAATACCGGCGAAATTCTCTCGCTGGCCCGGGCCATGCTGTGCAGCATCGGGCATCTTCCGTCCGGATTGGTGCACCCGGTGGAAACCGCCTTCGAGGTGGGCAACTACCTGGGGCTGACCACCGAGGATTTTGTCGAAAACATCGAATGGATCGCCGAAGAATTGGCAGATGAAATCGAAGACGAAAGCTTCACCATTCCCATTGACAAACCAAACGCCGAGCTCCTTTATATCCCCCACCCGCTGGAAGCCCGGGATCTGCCGTTTTTATTGATGTATGCCCTCAAAATCCTGCACGCCGCCGGGGAGGACTACACCGTTTCGTCCTATGATTTCGACACCGTCAACTATGCCTATTATCAGGGCAGCAAAGCCAATATGATGCGCATCGCCCAGCGGGTGCTGGACGCCCGGGAAAAACTGCAGGCCAAAAGCATCGGCCTGGCGCCCTGCGGCCACGGGTATCGGGTGCTGCGCTGGGAAGTCGAAAAATATCTGGGCAAACGCCTCGACTTTCCGCCGGTAAAGTCCATCGTCGAGCTCATCGAGGGCTACCTGCGCCAGGGACGCATCCGGGTTGAAAAAGATAAATTCGAAGGCCCGATCACCTATCACGACCCCTGCAACATCGCCCGGCGCGGCGGCATCATCGAGGCCCCCCGCAACGTTTTAAACGCCGTGACGTCCAATCTGGTCGAGATGCACCCCAACCGCGCCCGCAATTTTTGCTGCGGCGGCGGCGGCGGGCTGGCCTCCAGCGGTGATTTCGGCAAAATACGGGTTACCGCCGGCAGGAAAAAAGCCGAGCAGATCCGTGAGACCGGCGCCAGGATCGTGGCCACCAACTGCTTCAACTGCATGACCCAGATCCGGGATTTGAGCAAAGAATACGACCTGGGCATCGAGGTCAAGAGCATCGTCGAGCTGGTGTCGGAATCTCTGATCATGCAGGCTGGTTCCTGATAGTTAACATTCCGCGAAATTTAGCGAAACAGTGCCTTGAAGAAATCCCCCCAACCCCCCTTTAATAAAGGGGGGCAGCGAACCGGAGAATCTCACTAGCACCCACACCTTCCCCCCTTTGAAAAAGGCGCTTCAGGATTTTCAGTGGGTAGATATGAGCAGATGTTGCTCTTTTGTCATGCCGGACTTGATCCGGCATCCAGTTGCGGAGCGAGGCCAAACAGAACTGGATTCCGGATCCGTCATCCCGGACCTGATCCGGGACCGGAATGACGGTCAGTTATTGAGCTTTGGCAGACCTTCTGACACGGTCTCCTTCGTGTCAATAACAAAGATTGAGTGAAGAAAATCCGGGATCGTTTATTTTTAACCCGCTGAAAACCCGGAAGGGCCTTTGAAAAAGGGGGATCGAGGGGGATTTTTCTACGCCCTCAACTATTTATCTATTTGACCAATCCCAGGTTATCCATCAAGGCCCACTCCAGAAACCGGGCGTACACCTCCCAGCAGCTCTCCCCGTAGCCGCCGGCCATTAGATAAGCCCGCGGGATATGGCGCTCCTTGAGGAAATTGTAGGTAAGAAGATCGCGCTCTTTTAACTGGGCCAGGGATAATTTCATATCGCCGGTGGACGGCAACTCGTCCTTGTGATAGGGGTCGGCGCCGGACACCACCACGGCAAGGTCCGGACGGGGCCGGCGGTCAAGCCGATCGAGGCCTTCCTGCAAGCGGGCAATATAGAGATCATCCTCACCCCTGGCGATGGGGATATCGATGTCGCTGGGCGTAAAAGACGGGTTGAAATTTCCCTGCGGGTCGTATTCGGCTCCATCCAGGGGCCAGCCGTTGGCCATGTGGATGCTCAGGGTGGCAATGGTGTCGTCGTCTTTCGTGAGCGCAGCGGTGCCGTCCCCTTTGTGGGCATCGACGTCGATGACCCAGGCGGTACGGACCAGCCCTTCGGCCTGCAGCTTGCGGATGGCGATCACGATATCGTTGAGCACGCAGAAGCCGGCGCCATAGGCGTGCTGGGCATGGTGCATGCCGCCGCTGAAGGCAAAACAAAAGCCCTTGTCCAGCGCCACCCAGCAGCTTTGGACCGTGCCGGCAACGATATCCAGGATGCGGTCGAAAAGCCGGCTTAGCGGAAAGACGGCGTTATTCGGGTCGTAGCGATGGTAGTTGCCGGCCTCGTCAATCAATTCGAACGTTTTGATGATTTCCTTTTCCAGTCCGGCGGAAAAAAGCTTTTCAATATAATCCGCGGAATGGACCCGCAGCAAATCATCCCGGCTGATGGTTTCCTCGATGGGGCGGATATGCCACTGGTCTATTTTCGGTCCCAGAATTTCGTGTGATTTTAAAAAATCAAAGGTGTTCAACACCCGGCTTAACAGCACCGGAATTTCAATGCCGAATTCAATCAAGCCTTCCTTGCGGCTATCGTCGTAGAGAATCATAAGCAAATCCTGAGTCAACGACCACCCGCAAAGCGGGTGGCTTGGATTTCCGGCCATAGGTTCACCCGCCTCTGGAGGGCCGGAAAGACAAAAGCACGTCAGTGCTTTAATCGTTGCGGTTGTAACCGGGTGCATGGCACCCGGTTTGAAAACAACCAATCATTGGCTGTATTTGATAAATATTAATACGCTTTGCGATGGGGACAAGGCCGATCGAACCATTTTTTCAGGGATGGGGGCATGCCAGATAGACTTTGACAAATTCTGATCTTTTTTTTATAGTGAGATTAATCGTTACCCAAAGAGGCTGCAAAGGGCATGCGCGGATGGTCGACGTTTATTTCGAGACGAAACACTAAAGCCTTCACCGGAATTTCTAAATTTCAGTGAAGGCTTTTTATTTTTAACGCGGATTGGATGTCGGTGACAGATTGTTATTATCCGATTCCCGCGTGCGCATACTGTTGTAAAAGCAGGGGGCTCAGGTGCCAGCCTGTTCGTGGGAGCGGCTTCCAGCCGCGATCTATACCACCGGCGGTTAAACGAATCGCGGCTGGAAGCCGCTCCCACAAGCGCCAGACAACTTACTTTAAACGACAAGCACTTCCTAAGTTTTACCATAAAGGAACGCACAGAAAGGATGCCAATGCCGGACAGTGGAACACCCCCGACCCCGCCAAATTCCGACCCGACCAAAAAACCCAGCGCATCGGATGCTGCCATCGAAGCGGCTGCCAGACGGTTGTCCCGACGCGAGATCATTAAAGACGCCGCCGAGTATGTCAAAAAACACATCAGCCGGCAGCCCCCGGTACAGCGGTTTTTCAGTTTCATGCCCACCATGCTCACCCGGGTATCCCCGTTTCATTTCAAAGCCAGGATAAAATACAAGGAATGGCCCCTGGTGCGCCTGGATTCCGGCGATGCCAACTCATGGGGCCGCATGCAGGTGGTGGGAGAGCTGCTGGTGATCTTTGACGAAACCATCCTGTTCGGTCTTCTGGCCCTGATGACGAAATACCAGAGCGACGCTTTTGAGACCACCCAGGAAGAATTGTGCCGGCTGGCCGATGTCCCGCCCACTGCCACCCATTACAGCGCGATCTGGAAAAGTATCCAGCGCCTGGCGGGAACCCGCATCGATCTGGAATTGTTCAGCGGAAAAGCCCGAAAACGCAAGGATTTAAAAGAAATGACCGGCTCGATCCTGAGCTTTGCCGACATCGACAAGGAAAGCGGCAGCATCCGGGTCCTCGTCAATCCCTATTTTCTGGAAATGTATGCCGCCAGCTTCGTCACCAACATCGACCTCAAATTCAGGGCCCGCCTCAAATCTGACGTCAGCAAGGCATTTTACCGCTTTTATCAGGGGCAGTACGAAAGGGAATCAGACATAGAGATCCTGCGCCTGGCCCGGGCGGTCAATCTTGATACGGATCTTGAAATCCGTCGTCTGAAGGACAGGGTCCGCTCCGGCTTGAAAGAGCTCGAGCAAAGGGGATACCTGAAAGCGTATCAAATCACGAAGGATAACCGGGTGGTCATATCAAAATCAAAGGATGCTGCCGCCAATTTTCAAAGCCAGATATTGGGTTTGGAGAATCTATAGCGGAAGTCCAGTTTGTAGCCGACTGGATTCCCACCTGCCAGACTGTGTCGCAATTGTGAAAGCCACAAATACCTCTGTATCGTCATTCCGGGCTTGATCCGGAATCCAGGGCATTTTCGCCGTCTTACAATACTGGATGCCGGTCGAGGATCCCGTCTTCAGCGGGGATCGAGTCCGGCATGACGATCAGAGTTTAGGTGCTTGCAGACATTCTGCCACAGTCTCCTGCGCCGGAATGACGCATCGGTATCATCAAACAATCCTAAACCGTCAATTCTTCAATTAACAGCACGCGGCATCCCGCAATCAGCCCAACTAGCTTTCCCCTTACTGCCGGCAGGCCAGGATCGGATACTTGACGAACACGACCGAAGCATCCTGGCCCTGTTCTTCTTTTGCCCGGGCAAGCGCCTGTTCAACGGTTGCGACGGTGTCGAATCCAAGCGCCTGCTCGATGTCGGATGGATTTTCCGCTCCGGCCACAATGACGTTGGCGGCATGCCGCAGTCTTTTAAGCGGATAGGTCGTCATAATGCCGTGCATGGGGTGAAAACCGTAGCAATGGCGATACTTGTAGATATAATCGGGCCGATGGGAAAAATCATCCTCGAAGATATCGGCAATTTCATAGGGGTCCTTGTAGCGGGGTAAAATTCCCTGCCAGATTTCGCGGTGGGTCGGGTGATGGTCGTGATTCCAGAGATCCGGACAGGGACTGACCAGGATGACCGTACAGCCCGGCTTGCCCATGGCTTCGATGACCCCGCCAAAATATCCCAGACCGGTCGACACCAGCGTCAGCAGCGGATTCATCACGGAAAAGGCCGCATAGGGGCTCCAGTTCGGGATTCCGTAAATAACGATATCACCCTTGTCTTTGACAATATCACGACGGGGCTTGAACTGGGATTTCATCAGCGCCAGGACTGCCTGCCGGGTTTCGAATACGCCGCCCGCCCACACCTTGTGAACCTCGAGGGGATTGGCCAGCGCGGTTTCGACTTTAAAGATGCGCTCCTGGCCGAGCCGGTCCTCGATGACGGCACCCATCTCATCGAGCATTGCGTGCATCACGTTTTTATTCATCGACATGGACATACTGTCCGGGGTGTGGTGCCAGCGAATGCACCGATAAGAGCCGAGCCCGACGCAGACGGATTTCCAGCCGCCGTTAAACCCGCGCCACACGACGGTGTTGATGTAAACGGTGAGATCCGAATCGGTGACCTGTTTATTGATTTCCACATCATAGCCGGAGGCGGTGGTCCCCAGATGCGTTAAATGGTCCTTGTCTTCGGCGTCGTGGCAGAGGAGCCGGTATCTGAATTCCCTGACGAGATCCTCTCCCAGAATTTGCGCCAGCTCGCGGCGGGTGAATTTGCGATGCAGCCCGTTGGCGCACACCAGGGTCATGTTGGTGCGCTTGACCCCGGCCTTTTCCAGCTCTGCCATCACCAGCCTGACGGCCGGCTCCCACACCGGGGCAAAACACGGAACCGTGGGATCATCAAAGGCGATGGTCACTTTCCAGTCCGGCCTGGCCGACTCGCTGAGCGGCGGGCGGCCGAGCGGCGCCTGCAGGGCCTGCCGAATGGTTTTTTCGATGTCGTCGACCGCCGACAGGGTCGTGGCAAGTCCCGGCGGCGCGGTCTGAACGTCATCGGGAAGCGTGACCGGCATCATCCGGTCGCCATACACAATTTCATCTTTCATCCTGTACCTCCATTACCCCCATTGAGTCTCAAAGCAATGGGAAGTTATTGGCAAAAGATCAATGCCCAGATTGAGCTAAAATTGTTCAATTAGAGCTGGTCGGTAAGCTTTCTGGCCAGTAGCCTCTGAAAATCAACCAGAAACGAAGTTTTTATCCAGTTTCTTTGATCGACACTTAACAGTTTGCCGGTATCCCTGAGAATCTTTTTTGAATCCGCCTTTTGGATCAAATCTAAAAGGGTCGAAAAAAAATTGGTGCGCCCGCCGAAGTTATCGACCAGCATGGCTTCATCCAATGCAAAAGCATTATTTAATATGAACCAGGCATCAAAAATATCTCTACCAGCCTGCCGTCGAACAAAGGTAAGCAGTTTCTCGGTCATCAAGAAAGAAGGCTCCAGGGTAAGCACCGGAACACCCCTGAGCGATTGAATGGTTGTTTTTAGCTCTTTTTCTCTTGTTGAAACTTCAATTTTAATCCGAAAATTTCTTTCCGGTCCGGCAAATCGGAGCTCTAATAATATGGTATTATATTTCACGGCATCACCGGTGACTTCCCACTTTTTGTTGGCAATTAAAGATTGAAGCATATCCATCATTCTTTGAGGAGGGATTTTACCTAGAAAGTCATAATCAATATCCTCGGAATAACGTGGCAGGTCATAGAAGAGCTTTAAAGCCGTGCCGCCTTTAAAGGCCAGATGACTTCCGGCTTCTGATTTTGCCACCGTCTGAACGACCTCAATAATGGTGTTTTCCCTGTAGCGGTTGAGAAAGTTCTGCTTACTTGGCTTCATATTCCCGCTCTTCGATTTCATTGAGCATTTTTTTTACGACGTCCGGATACTGGCGGCTGTAATACTTGAGCAATTCATCGTCCAATTTCGCCATATCGATATCTTCCGGCAACAGTTCCACCAGACCTTTGCTCTTCATGTACAGCGTATCCAGCAGCGCCTTTTCAGCTTCGACGATGAAAAAATCCTCGACCTTTACCTGACCGAAGCGAAACATAGCGGACGGCATACGCCGGTAGACAAATTCGGTATTATCCGCCACGCAGCGATAACTGGTATGGGCAATGGAGAAAACAGTTTGGGGCACCTGTACAATGATACCCCAATAGTTAAGCGCCGTTTCCAGTGAAATGACTGACGGTTGGTAAAGAGCGTTGGCCAGTGAAAAAAGTGAGTACTTACCATTGGCGAGGGTATATAAATCACGCTGGATCCTGACCAGAATACCTCTCCGGACAAGCCGTGAAGCGGTCGTGCGCGCACTTTCCCGGGTCAGGTTTAGCAGCGCCTGAAGCGACGAGATTGAAAAAAAGGGGCTATCCGCGTTTAGTAATTTGGCAGTGGCATTCGTTGACATAATTTTTCACGTTATAATTTAATAAACATTTTTGTTTATTATTTTAAATCGTGAGTGGTCACATGTCAAGGAAGTGTTGTTAAGATTTCCAATCAGGCGCTCTTTTTTCCAGAAAGGCACTGATCCCTTCGATACACTGTCCGCTGAGAATATTTTCAGCGGCCTTTTGGTGTTCGAATCCAAGGGCCTGGTTTTCATCCATGCTGCCGGTGGTGTCACAAATTTCTTTGACCGCCGCCAAGGCCCCGGGCGCATTGGCTGAAATGGATTTGACATATTCGGTGACACGACCGATGAAATTTTCCTCGGGGAAAATATGACTCACCAACCCCAGTGCTCTGGCTTCTTCAGGCATAATCCGGCGGGCGGTAAAAATCAGTTCTTTGGCCCTGGCCGGGCCGATTAAACGGGCAAGCCGCACGGTGCCGCCGAAGTCCGGTATCAATCCCAGCTGGGTTTCCTGCAGGCAGAGAACCGCCCCCTCTTTGATCACCCGGATGTCGCAGGCGGCCGCAAGCTCGACCGCACCGCTGTAACAGAGGCCGTTTATGGCGGCAATGGTTGGAAGCGGGAGATGGGCCAGCTTTGAAACCACGGCCTGCATATTTTTAAAACCGTCGACGAGTCTGGCCTTATCCCCGTCCTGCAGCGCCTGAAACATATCCGCAATAAAGGGATCGGTGGGGGTCACGTCCACACCGGCCGAAAAGATGTCCTCCGGGTGCCCGGTGATGACCACCGCCCGGACCTGGTCGTCGCGCATCAGTCGGTCGCAATAGCCGTCCAATAGCTGCCAGCATTCGACATTGAGGGCATTCTTCTTGTCCGGGCGGTTGATTTCAAGGAAGACGATTCCGCCATCCTGTCGATAAATGAACGCATCGCTGCTTTGAGACATTCTTCCTCCACAATTAAAACAGTCCGGATGGGAGAGAAATACATTTATTGCTGGGAAGCCAGCTCCTTTTCATATTTCTCTACCCAGCCGTCAGCCCCGCATTGCTTGAATAAATCAATGGCTTTGGCAATATTTTCCCCGGCTCGCGCATAATCCTTTTGGCGCTTAAAAAGCGTCGCATAGCTAATATAGTCCTTGCCCAGGTACCAGATCTGCCCGTTTCTGGAATCGGCCTCAATGGCCCGGTTGATCCAATTTTCGGCCTTTTCGATATCAGGTTCATCGGCTTCCAGGAGAATCTGACCCATCCACAGGGCCATTGTGCCCTCAATCGATTTGATCTTATTTCCTTCTACATCTCTGGCAAGCCGATCGATATCAATATCTTTCTCATGCTGCCTGGCCCGGAGGTATGCGATTCCCATCTCATTTAAATGCGAGAAAGATTCAAGCATATTGCGCTGTTTCAGCATCGCAGAGGACTCCGCAAAACACTCCCTGGATTTACTGTCCTGTTTTTTCTCAAGGTAAATGAGGCCCAGCCAGTAATTGGCCATAAAAGCTGAGACATAATCTATCTTCCGGCAGTATTCGATCCCTTCAAGCAGATGGCTTTCAGCATCGGCCGTCAATCCTTTCAGGTAGCAGGAAATCCCGTGGTGAACAAATGCTTCGGCCTTTGAAATGGCATCGCCGCTTTCCTCCGCCAGGGCCAGACCCTCCAGGCTGGTCTGATAGCCCATCGCGGGGTTTCCCTGGTTGTTGTAAACCGTCTGAGCGATACAGCTCTTCATGATCGATATGCTCCAGGTGAGATTGGCGGCCTGACTGATCCCCAGGGCGCGGTTTAAATGATCCAGGGCTTTGTCGAACTGACAATTTTCGGCCATCGCGTGCCCCAGCCAGTGGTTGGCGGCCCACAGGGACGCCCAGTCACTGGACTCCTCGGCGATCTTGAGCGCATCCTCTAGGTGCTGAATGCCCCGGGGATAGTCGCCCTCGACGCCGCAGATATAGGTGCCCATGATCGTATTGATGTGGGAAATTTTTCTTTTATACCCGGTCGTTAACGCCAGCTCCACAACCGGCTCGACTGCCTCGTGGGCTTTAACAGGGTACGACATCTGATTGTAATACAGCCCGAGGGTGACCCGGGCATCGATTAATTCTCTTACCACGGCCTCCGATTGAGGCAATTTTTCCAGACAGGCCACCCGTTTGCGGCCATAGTCAATGGCGTCGTTATAAGAGGCCGCTTTCTGCGCTCTTTTGGCCGCCAGCTTGGCGTAGGCCGCCGCCTTCTCGTGGTTGGCGCTTTCAACGAAATGCTCGGCCAAAACGCCGTAGTGCTCGACGATATTGTCCTGATGCAGCGCCTCGATGGCGTGGCCGATGCGCTCATGCAGTTGTTTCTTTTTGGCGGTCAGGATTGAGTCGTAGACAACCTCGCGGGTGAGGGCGTGTTTGAAGATAAAAGAGGATTCGGGATAGATGCCTCTCTCGTATATCAACTCGGTGTCTTTCAGGCCGGACAGATGATGCATCAGCTCGGTCTCGGCCATCCCGGTTATCATCTTCAGCAACTGATAGCTGAATTCCCGCTCGATGACCGAACCGGTTTGCAGCACTTCCTTGGCACCTTCGGGCAGGGCGTCGACCCGCGCCATAATGACGTCCTGGATGGTCGAGGGAATCGACATATCCTGAATTTTTCTTGAAAGATAATAGGTGTGCTTCCTTTTTTCGATCACGTTCAAATCCGTTAGCGAGCGAATAAACTCTTCGATATAAAACGGTATGCCTTCTGTCTTTTCCAGAATCACATCCTCGAGATCGGGTTCGATATCCTCCGTTCCCAGGATGTACGCCATCATGGCCAGGCTTTCGCGGTTGGACAACCGGTTCAGGTTGACCTGGCTGTGGTAGGAGCGGGACCCCCATGCGTGCACATACTCGGGCCGGTATGAAAATATCAGGAAGACCCGCGATCCGGCGATGCTGCCCAGAAGGTCTTCGAGGGCCTCCTGCGAGCTCTTATCGATCCAGTGAAGGTCTTCGATGGCCATGATCAGGGGACGGATCTCGGAGCCTTTCAATACAATCCGTTTCAGGGTGCCGAGCGTCCGGTCCTTGCGCGCCTCCGGGCTCATGGCGATCTGGTCGATACCGCTGTCTTTAACCGACAGCAGCTCCAGCAGATAGGGTGAGGCGGTCTCTTCTTTCACGCCTAATGCTGTAAGACCGCCGGCAACTTTATTTTTGACGGCTGCATCGTCATCGTCGTCGCGAATATCAAAATTGGCCTTCAGGATATCGATGATGGGGTGATAGGCAATATTGCGGCTGTAAGAGAGGCATTTGCCCTCCAGAAAGGTGGCATTTTCGTTGACCACCGCCTTTCTGAACTCATACAATAGACGCGATTTCCCGACTCCGGCCTCCGAAACCAGCGACAGGGCCTGCCCGTGGCCGCCCTTCGCGCGCATATAACCGTCCAGCAGCAGCTCCCGCTCCCGCTCCCTGCCCACAAAGGGCGTCAGGCCCCGCTCGGCACTGACGTCAAAGCGCGTCCTTCGGGTGCTGGGGGCGATCACCCGGTAGACACGCACCGGTTTATCTTTGCCTTTAACTGCCTTCGACCCCAACGCTTCATACCGAAAGAAGCCCTCGGCGATTTTAAAAATCTCCTCGCTGACATAGGTGGTTCCTGCCTCGGCCAGGCTCTCGATTCGCGAAGTCAGGTTGACGGTGTCTCCGACGGCCTTGAATTCCACCCGCAGGTCATTGCCCAGGGTCCCCACCACCACCGGGCCGGTGTGGATGCCGATTCTCATCTTTAGCGGCGGAAACCTCCGGCCTTCACTCGTCAGCTGGTCGTTAAACCGCGTCATTTCGCGATGAATCGCCAGACTGGAGCGTATCGCCCGCTGGGGTGCATCCTCCAGGGCGATCGGGGCGCCAAATAGTGCCATGATCCCGTCGCCGGTCATCTCGTTGACCGTGCCTTCGTAGTCATGCACTTTGTGAATCAGGATCTCATAGACCCGGTCCATGACCGAATAGGCCGCTTCAGGGCCAAGCTTATCCGTTAAAGCCGTATACCCTTCCAGGTCGCAAAACATCACCGTGACCTGCTTGTGCTCGCCTTCAATGCGATCCCGCTGAGCCAGGATCTTTTCGGTGAGGCCGCTGGGCAGGTAGCGTTGGATCTTGGCTATTTTTTCATCGAAGGACAGTTCCCCGGCAGGTATTTCCACCGGTGCATCCAATTTGTAGCCGCATTCGCCGCAAAACTTCTTTCCCGGAGGGATCTTGGCCTTGCAGGCCGGGCATTGCAGCTCGAGCTTTGTGCCGCATTCTTCGCAGAATTTGATTCCCTCGCGGGTCTCAGACTGGCATTCGGGACACTTCATGATGGGTTGATCTCCTGAAATTAATTCAATTGAGCTCACGCCGAGTGTTTAAAGAATATTTAAATAGTTTTTACCAAATAGCTTCCTCCAGGGAATTACCGGTATCTTTCCGGCCATATAGGGTGAATCACAAATGGATACACAGATGCATCGGGCATGGGAATAATCGGACATAAATGATTTCAAGCCCGTTAGTTTGCCCGGTTTAACGACCGGCGAGGATTTTATTTCAATCGCCCACAGGCTGTCTGCCGCTTCCACTACCAAGTCCACCTCGGCCCCGTGCGAGGATCGCCAGTGATAGATCTTATAGGGTTTTTCGGCATAATGGATCAGGCGGTAGACTTCCAGAATGATAAAGTGTTCAAACAATACCCCGTAAGTGGTCGTTCCCCTGGTAGATGATGGCGAGATCCTGCCGCTGATAGCATTTATAATACAGACATCAAACAACGGAACCGACTGGCAAACGGTCGGGCGGTTCGGCCAGCCAAAAACTCCGCCGGAG
>JAFDCJ010000009.1 GCA_019312835.1 Deltaproteobacteria bacterium | reverse complement strand
TTCCTGACAGGTTTTATATGCTGAAAGGAGGTGATGCAAGCGAGTCATACGTATTTGTGGTAAAGAACATTCAACGTATCACGCGTTAATCATAAGGAAAGGAGATTGAAAATGAACCGAAAGCTAATTATGGTGTTAACATTTGTATTTGCGATCGCTTTCGCCTTTAGCGCGCAGGCGAAAGATCCTATCGGTGAAGTCAAGCTGCGCCCCGGTGAGCCGATCCACATTGCCTACTGGGTTGTCATTTCAGGCCCGAACACATCCCTGGGCACCGATGTGGTGCGCGGTATTGAACTTGCGATGGACGATTTCGGCGGACAAATTAAAGGCTTTCCGCTCAAACTTTCCGGCCAGGATGCCGGCTGCAGTGCCGAAGGCGGCCAGGCTGCCGCAACGAAACTGGCGGCCGACCCGACCATTGTGGCGGCCATCGGATCTACCTGCTCGAGTGCCGCCAAACCCGGCGTACCTATTCTGTGGAAGGCCGGCATACCGACGGTATCACCCTCAAACACCGCTCCGTTCCTGACCGATCCCGAACGCGGCTCCGGTTATGACGGCTACGCGCGCACCTGCCACAACGACAAGGTCCAGGGTGCCATCGCCGCTCGATTTGCCTATAAAGAAAAAGGTCTCAAATCAGCGGCCACCATTCATGACGGCAGCGTCTACGCCGAACAGCTGGCCCAGGTGTTTGCCAGAACGTTTAAGGAGATGGGCGGCAATGTCACCTCCATGGAAGCTGTTTCCCCCAATGACACCGACATGCGCCCGGTTTTGACCAAAATCGCCACCGCAAAGCCGGATATCATCTATTATCCGATCTTCATTGCCGAAGGCGGTTTTATTACCCGCCAGTCCAAAGAAATTTCCGGTCTGGAAAAGACCATCCTGTTCGGCGCCGACGGCATGTTTTCACCGGATTTCTACAAAGCGGCCGGCACCGCGGCCGTGGGCATGTTCCATTCCAGCCCGGATTTTGCGGCATTCGCAGGAGGGTATCAGGATTTTCTGAAAAAACACCAGAAAAAATACGGTGAAAAACCCATTGCGCCGTTCCATGGCCATGCCTATGACGCCACCATGATGATCCTCACAGCCATCGACAAAGTGGCGGTCAAAGAAGGCGGCAACCTGGTCATCGGCCGCAAAGCGGTCCGCGATGCACTGCTGGCCACTACGAAAATGCAGGGACTGACCGGCACGATCACCTGTGATCAGTACGGCGACTGCGCCGATCCAAAAATCGCGATCTATAAGACCGCGGCGGAAAACGTCAAGGAACTGAAAATGCCGGACAAACCCTTCTGGAAACCTTATTAATGTAACATTTCAAAGCCGGTTTCAACGGAAGCCGGCTTTTTCGCTTTTTTTTCAACGCTGCGTGAGAGCCGGGCAGGCGATAATACCCGGCTCTCCCTGCAAAAAGGGTTTACTTTCCTACCGTTTGCCACATGTCAAAATAGGCTTTCCAAGCGTGGGAAATCAGATTTTGTCATCAGGCAAACATCAGGCTTGCAAGAATCAAGAAGGACCAAGGACTATGCTGCAACGAATTCGTGAACGGATCACACCCACCGATGTGGTCATGTACCTGATCGGCGGCGGGCTGTTGTTTCTGGTGATCTGGGGGTCGATCGCCACCTTGATCAAAGGGACCTATACCACCCGGCACTGGATCGATTTTGTCATCTTCGGTCTGGCCCAGGGCAGCGTGTATGCGCTGATCGCCACCGGATATACCATGGTCTACGGCGTGCTGCGCATGATCAACTTCGCCCACGGCGAGGTGTTCATGAGCGGCCCCTATACGGCCTATTTTGTGGCCGCTTATTTTTATCGCAATGACTTTCTGGAAGCCCAGCCCATACTGTGTCTGGGAGTTATCTTCCTGGTGTCCATGGCCGTATCCGTTACGATTGCCTTTTTTCTGGAGCGGATTGCCTACCGGCCCCTCCGGGGCGCACCGCGGCTGATCCCGCTGATCACCGCCATCGGCGCCTCTTTTTTTCTGCAGTACCTGTTCCGGGGGCTCTATGGTTCCAGCTTCCAGGCCTATCCGGACATCGCCATGCTGGAGGGCCACTGGATGATCGGCAGTATCCGCATTCTCAAATTCCAGGCCATTGTCATCGTGGCCGCCATCGTGCTGATGTTTGCCCTGTACTCCTTTGTCATGAAAAGCCGCATCGGCAAGGCCATCCGCTCCGTTTCCGAGGACAAGGAAGCCTCGGCCCTGATGGGCATCGACGTGGACAAAATGATTTCCATGACCTTTGTGGTCGGCGGTGCCGCTGCCGGTGCAGCCGGGGTGCTGTACGCCATCATGTTCAAGCAGGTGCATTTTTTCATGGGCTTTATCCCCGGTATCAAGGCCTTTACGGCCGCGGTTCTGGGCGGCATCGGCAACATCCCGGGGGCAATGCTGGGCGGCATCTTCCTGGGACTGATCGAATCCGTCGGCCCCAGCCTGTTTCTCGACGGTCTGGGTATCGTGGCACCCTATCAGCTCAAGGACGCGATTGCCTTTACCATGCTGGTGATGGTGCTGATTTTCCGGCCAACCGGAATTCTCGGCGAAAGACTGGCAGTCAAGAAAGCGTAATCAACTATTCGTGTCGGAAAGGACGTTTTTAAAAAAATGAATCAGGATCAATCTCCCTGGCGCTATGCGGTCAAGATCGGGATTATCGGTGCCCTGACGGTGGTGATGCTCTCCCTGATCGGCATGGTCGAGGCCTTTAACAAGCGCGATATTATTTACCAGATCATGACCATGGGCAACGTCCTGCTGCTGCTCACCGCGATATTCCTATCCTCCCTGAGCGCCTCAAATGCAGGGCGGGAAAAGAAAGGGCTGGTCTTCGGTACAGCGATTCTAACAGCCGTGATGATAGCGGCCGGTATTGCCTTGCTGGTAGTGATCGGTAAATCCATCAACCTGCGAATGATGTTTATCAATGCCTCACCATCGCTGTATCAGATCTTGACCTTTTATTACGGCCCCAAACTCGGAATTCCCCTGCTGCTGTTAGCCGGCGTTTTGTGCGGTGTTTTTTCATCCCTGCTCTACCTGGCGCCGTCAGTGGTTCGTAAAATGCTCATCACGGCCCTCAGCTGTGTGATTATCGCCGGCATGCTGCAGGATATGCTGCGGCCGGTTATCTCCCTATGGGGCCCGCTGGCCAGGATCAACCTGTTTTTATTCGCACCCAATGGCCTGGCCCTCAAAGGGGCCATCGGGTTGTTCGTTTTGGTCGCGGTGATTGTTTTTCTGTGGAACCGCAAGGGCGGCGCTGTTAAAACCAAAGTGGAGGGACTGCCCGCCGGGCAGCAGCGCACCTTGAAACTGGCCTCTGGCCTGTTGCTGGTGTTCGTCCTTCTGGTTTTGCCCAAAATACTGGGACTGTTCCTCAGTGAGGTTTTAACCATTGTGGGCCTTTATATACTGCTGGGG
>JAFDCJ010000008.1 GCA_019312835.1 Deltaproteobacteria bacterium | reverse complement strand
TCGGCGAAGATTTTTTTCTGGCCTTTTCGCCAGAAAGAGAAGATCCCGGCAACCGTCAGTTCAACAGCGGCAATATCCCTAAAGTCTTGGGTGGCGTGACGCCGTGCTGCCTGGAGGTTGCCGCCGCGCTTTACGACTGCATCACCCAGTCGGTGCCGGTATCCTCAACCCGTGCCGCCGAATTAACCAAACTGCTCGAAAACACCTATCGGTCCGTGAATATTGCCCTGGTCAACGAGCTTAAGGTATTGGCCCATAAGATGGACATCGATCTTTTCGAGGTCATCAACGCGGCCGCCACCAAACCTTTCGGCTACACCCCGTTTTACCCAGGTCCCGGACTTGGGGGGCATTGTATTCCCATCGATCCTTTTTATCTGGCCTGGAAAGCCCGGGAATACGATTTTTCCGCACGCTTCATCCATCTGGCCGGCGAGATCAATGTCTCCATGCCCTATTATGTCATCGAACGAACCGCGGAGGCTTTGAACCGCGGCAAAAAAAGCCTCAACGGCAGCAAAATTCTGGTCCTGGGCATCGCCTATAAAAAGAACATCGACGATGAACGCGAATCACCGGGATACGCAATCATGAATTTGTTGATGGAAAAAGGCGCGGATGTTTCCTATAACGATCCCTGGATACCGCAATTAAAACCGACGCGGAAGTACCAGTTTACAAAGCAATCGGTGCCCGTGGAGCCTCAGACTCTGGCGGACATGGATGCCGTCATCATCGTTACCGATCACAGCGCCTATGATTTTAGCCAGATCGTCAAACACGCCAGGCTGGTTATCGACACCCGTAACGCCACCCGGGGAATCGATGAGGGCCGCGATAAAATCATAATGGCCTAAATATTTAAAGACCGAATCCGGACGACAGGATAGGAAGGACGTTGTTTGATGTTTGCAAATCTCAAAGAAGATTTAAAAAGCCATAAGGGCGACTGGAGCTGCCAGGGCTTCTGGGTGATGGTCGTTTATCGGTTTGGTCGCTGGCGCTACACCATCAAGTCTGGGCTGCTTCGTAAGCCGTTTTCGCTATTGTATAAAATTTTTTACAAATTTATTCAGGTGATCACCGGAATTGAGCTGCCCTGTGAAGTGACGGTCGGAAAAAATTTTAGAATCGATCACTTCGGTGGAATCATTATCAGCGGCTTTGCCAGTTTCGGCGACAACTGTGTGATACGGGACGGCGTCACCGTGGGCCTTCGCAGAGTCGATGACCCGGTGGCCCCGCAAATCGGCAAAAACGTGGATATCGGCACCGGCGCCAAGGTCCTGGGCGGCATCACGATCGGGGATGATGTGGTCATCGGCGCCAATGCCGTCGTGCTCGAAGACGTGCCATCCAATTCCATTGCGGTGGGGGTGCCGGCCAGGATCAAAACCAGGGGAAAACATGCCAGCAACCTTACCTGAAATCGGCGTCGTCATCATCGGGGTCAATGTTGAACGCTATCTGGCCGATTGCATCCGCTCGGTTCATTCGGCCGATTATCCCCGGGAGCTTCTAAAAATCGTTTATGTCGACGGGGGATCGCGGGATGCGAGTGTCCGGATTGCCCGGGGGTTTGAGGGTGTTGAAGTCATCGAACTCAATGATCGCCACCCGACGCCGGGCCGGGGGCGCAATGCCGGTTGGAAAACGCTTGCCGCGCCGCTGATCCAGTTTATGGATGCGGACACCGTGCTGGATCCGGACTGGTTTCAGCGGGCCTGTGCGGCCCTGGATGAATCGAATCCAGCTGTCTGCGGCCACCGGCGTGAAAGATATCCGCAAAAAAACGTCTACCACCGCTTCACCGAAATGGAATGGCATTACGAAACGGGCCCCTGCCGCTATTTTGGCGGCGAAGTTCTCGTCCGGCGATCCGTGCTGGAGGCGACCGGCGGGTTTGACGAAGATCTCGTAGCTGGCGAGGATCCGGAGCTCAGCTATCGCATCCGCCGCAACGGGTGGCAGATTTTGCGCATCGACGCGCCCATGAGCATCCATGATATCAACATGAACACCTTCAGGCAATATTTGAAACGGGCCTACCGCAGCGGCTACGCCTACGTTGAGATTGCGCTGCGCTTTATCCGCAACCCGGAAAAAATGTGGCTCAAAGAGTCCATCCGTATAACGGTTAAAGCGTTGCTCCCGGTATGCCTGGTTGTAGCTGGCATCCTGACCGGAAACACCTGGTGGGGTATCCTGCTGGGCCTGTTGATTTTGGTTCGCCCGCTGTTCAACCTCCGCCGCATGAAACATGATTTTCAGCAACCCTGGCGCTATGTGCTTCTATATGCGGGGCACACCGCTCTGGTGGTCTATCCCCAGTTTGGGGGTATGATGCGATATTTTTGGGGCCGTGCCACCGGCAGACCCTTACAAAACAAAGGCCTTATTAACCAGGGGCCCATGACGGGTTCCGGCGATGTAAAAGGCATCACTGACTAGATAAAGAGGAAATCAAAAAATGAGCCTGCAATGCCATGGTTCAACCCTTGGTGAAGTGATTCTGGTGGAACCGCAAGTGTTTAAAGACGACCGCGGCTTTTTTCTGGAAACCTATCACCAGGCCAGATACGCTGAGAAAGGCATCCGCCCGGCGTTTGTCCAGGACAATCACTCCCACTCCCGGAAGGGAAGCGTGCGGGGGCTCCACTACCAGCTGAAGCACCCCCAGGGCAAGCTGGTTTATGCCGTGACCGGCCGGATATTCGACGTCGTGCTGGATATCCGGCGCGGCTCCCCGACCTTCGGAAACTGGTGCGGGGCCTTTCTTTCGGACGAGAACAGGCATCAGATTTATATCCCCCCGGGGTTTGCCCATGGATTCAGTGTCCTGAGTGACAGGGCCGATGTGATCTATAAATGCACTGATTTATATGCGCCGGGGGACGAGTACGGCGTTGTCTGGAATGATCCCACCCTTGAAATCGACTGGGGGGTCGACAATCCGGTTCTGTCGCCCAAAGATCTTGAGAATCCTCGTCTCATCGATATTCCCCTGGATTTACTACCGATTTTCAATAATACCGCGGACAGCACCTAAATTTAACGAACAGCTTCCAAACACGAGCGTATTTTATGGAACCGCTTCAGGCAATCATACTAGGAATAGTTCAAGGGCTGACGGAGTTTCTGCCCGTCAGCAGTTCCGGTCATCTGGTAATTATTCAGCATCTCTTCGGGTTGAAAGGACCGGAGCTCTTTTTTGACATTTGCGTACATCTAGGAACCCTGCTGGCGGTGATCATTGTCTTCCGGCAGGAAATCCGGGAACTGATGCGTTCTCTGGGGCATCTTGTGTGGTTGATATTTGTCGAAGACGCCCATTTTGAGAACCTGTTTGAAAATTCGGAATTTAAAATGCTGCTGCTGGTTTTTTTTGGATTTTTCCCCACGGCTTTATTGGGCGTTGTGTTTCATGAAATCGGCCCGCAGTTGTTTTCCTCCGTTGTGATTGTGGGATTGATGCTCATCATCACCGGCGGGCTGCTGTGGCAGACTCGCCGGGTAAAGCAGGAAGGCGGAGGGTTAGAGTCTTTTTCGATCCGGACCGCATTGATCATCGGGCTGGTGCAGGGGCTGGCCATCATGCCCGGGATATCGCGCTCCGGCTCCACAATTGCCCTGGGGCTGTTTCTGGGGTTGAACCGTGAATTGTCGGCCCGGTATTCATTCATGCTGGCCATTCCGGCTATTCTGGGGGCCGGGATTTTGAGCCTGCACGGCTTAGCTGCCGACCCGAATGTGGATTATAAAATCGCGCTCATCGGAGCCGCGGTTTCCTTTGTCGTCGGATATTTTGCCCTGGTGTCGCTCTTGCACCTGGTTAAAAAGGCAAAACTTTATCTCTTTGCCCCCTACTGCTGGGCAATGGGTATTGCCGCTTTATTTCTCATCTGGCGTTGATGGGCGGCCACAAAAAAACGACCAGAACTACTTAAAAAAAGGAATTCAGAATGATGAAAGGTATTATCCTGGCAGGCGGATCCGGAACCAGACTATATCCGATTACACGGGCTGTCAGCAAGCAATTGCTGCCGGTCTATGACAAACCCATGATCTATTATCCGCTGTCTGTTTTGATGCTGGCCGGAATACGGGAAATATTGATTATTTCGACCCCCGAGGATCTGCCGAAATTTGAAAGGCTTCTGGGCGACGGCTCCCAGCTGGGGCTTTCCTTTTCCTATCTGCAACAGCCACGGCCGGAAGGACTGGCCCAGGCCTTTATTCTGGGCGCCTCTTTTATCGGAAGCGATCCGGTCTGCCTGATTCTA
>JAFDCJ010000007.1 GCA_019312835.1 Deltaproteobacteria bacterium | reverse complement strand
GGGCTGGTCATTTGAAGCATTTCGGCCGCCTGTTTGAGATGGCCGGCGGTACTTACCGGCCCCTCGATGATCTCCAACGACAGGCGGAAGCCGGTGATGTGCAGGCCTGCTACCAGTTGGGCCGTCAACTGCTGGTCGCTGGACCGGCGGGCGAACGTCGCAAAGGTTTGCAGTGGGTCGAACGCGCAGCCGAAGGCGGGTACGCCGAAGCCCAGTATCGACTGGTCACCTATTATGAAAATCAGGTCCACATCATGCGCGACAACCCATCGCGCGGCGTGGCATTGCTGCAAGCCGCCGCGGAACAACGTCATTTGCGTGCCATGGGCACTCTGGCCCTGGCCTGGGAAAAGGGCCGCTATGGATTAGCCCAAGATTTCAAGCAGGCCCAGAGCTGGTACCAAAAGCTTCTGCAGTCCTATGAATCCGGGCAATACCTGGGGGAGGTCGATGAACAATTCATCAAATTTCAGCGTCGGCGCCTTGAATATGTAACCAGGGCTCGTCAGTACAAAGAGGACCGCGCCCGTCGCTATGAGCAGGCCACGGAGTTAGAACGGCAAATCATGGATATTGAAGACCGTTACCGCCTAAAATACGAAAAAGCCGTCAACGGACTGAACCGCGGCCATGGGAGCCCGGAAAGCCAAAAGCAGTATCGGGCCAGGGTGGAACAGCTACGCCGGAAGTATGTCCGTGAGCGGGAGCGGGAGATTGAAAAGATTATATACGACGCCACAGGCGAAACTCAATCCGGTGGATAGATGCTGCCGGAACCATCATGCGCCGTTGACTTATAAAAAACAACTATGTGAAGATTTTCAATTATTATGGTATAATTTAACGATACGGCGCTCGCCTGGTCAGCCCGGTTTGAAAATCGTTTCGCCAGGCGCATGGATTTTCGGTCTTTTTGTTTTAGAACATTGGATAGTCAAGAGAGTATCTAGATGCCAAAAATAGCCTTAAATTATAAGAATAAATCGATCGGAGAGCATCAACTTCAAAAAGGCATGTCCGTAACCATCGGCCGGCGGGAAGAAAATGATGTCATGGTCGATGATCCCGCTGTATCCGGGCATCACGCCAAGATAGATTCGCTGGGCGACCGGTTTGTGCTGATCGACCTGAAAAGCAAAAACGGAACCTTCGTCAATGAACAGCTGATTGATTCACACTGGCTGAAAGATGGGGACATCATCACCATCGGCGGGTATACACTGATCGTGGAGTTTGCCGAAGAAGAACTGAAGGCAACTCAAAAAACTGACGATTTTGACGAAACCCAGGTGATGAGCTCCACGGCCCATCAACGGATGATGGCCAGGAGCAAGCCCACCAAAAGCATCAGTGCCGTGAAATTCTGGGATAAAAGCCACAGCGGCGGATCGGTCCGTGGCATCAAACCGCCGCCCACCGAGCCCAGAAAACAGGCACCGGATGCTTCCGGTGTCCTGACCTACCTGGCCGGCGGCATCGGGCAGGTTCAGCTGCAACGCAAGATCACCACCATCGGCAAGGACCGCACCTCCGACATCGTCGTCAAAGGCATGCTGATCGACCCGACGGCCGCCACCATTAAGAGAGAACCCGACGGCTGCTACTTGACCTACATCAGCGGGCTCACCAAACCAAAGGTCAACGAGAAACCGGTCACCGATTCGACCCGGCTCAATGACCTCGATATCATCGAGATCGGTTCGGTTCGACTGCAGTTTTCAAGTGAGCCTTCCGCGGCGTAATGATAGGCAGCTAGCCGTTTTCAGCCACTCGCCAATTATATTTTAGATACCTGATCGTCATAAGTTAATCATTGACAGAATCCCCTTAAATTTCATAAACAACACACAGATCGGCATTGAAAACCGAAAACGCCCGTGGCGCCAATGACCATGCGATAATCCCCGCGGCCACGGCCTGGGCCATGAAATTAGGCAGCACCCAACCCTCAACAACCAACCTGGAGGTGACCTATGGCAAAGAAATCAAAACAGGATCGAAGAAAAGCGGTTATCACCGTTCTGAACAAAGCCCGCGCCATGGAACTGCTGGCCGTCCATCAGTACATGAACCAGCATTACGGTCTGGACGACATGGATTACGGTGAGCTGGCCGCCAATCTCAAGCTGATTGCCATCGATGAAATGCGTCACGCCGAAGCATTTGCCGAACGGATAAAAGAACTGGGCGGTGAGCCGACCACCGAAAAAGACGGCAAGGTCAAAGCGGGCCAGAAGGTCGAGGCGGTGTTTCCCTTTGATGCCAACCTCGAGGATGACACCATTGATAAATACAATCAGTTTTTTCTGACCTGCCAGGAAAACGGCGACAATGTCAGTGCCAAAATCTTTGAAACCATTCTGGATGAAGAACAGGCTCACTACAACTATTTCGACAATGTCAACGAGCACATCAAGAAGCTGGGCGCCACCTACCTGGCCAAAATTGCCGGGACGCCCGCATCTACCGGATTGACCCCCAAGGGCTTTGCCGTCGGCGGGGGCGGCGAGTAAGCTCTGTTGCCGGGATTAAAGCAACGGCCGGTTCCAAGCAAGCGTTCCACCGGACGGCAGGTTTGTATTCCACTGCAGGCCGACATCTGTCCCAGAGGTAATTAAATGACCGGGCTATCCGTAAGAAAAGATGGATTCACCATCACGGTGGAAGTCGTGCCTCCCGAAGGCCCTCAGGCCGCCCCCCTGCTGAGTACCCTGGAAGCATTGCAGCAATTGCCGATCGACGGTTTCAGCGTGGCCACCAATCCGGTGGCCAAACCGCGCATGAGCGCCATGGCATTCTGTGCCCTTTTGCAGCAGCAAACCGGGCGCCCGGCCATTTTGCACTGCACCACCCGTGATCACAACCGCTTGAGCCTGCAGGGGATGCTGTGGGGGGCGCTGGCCCTGGGCATCGAAACGGTGCTGGTGGCCACCGGCGACTTTGTGGCCCTAAAAGACCGCGCCACCACCACGGACGTGCGGGATGTGGATGTCTTCGGACTGATCGAGATGGCCCGCGGCAGCGGCCTTTGCACGGGTGCCGTTCTGGACCCGGGACCGGAGTCGGGCGGGCTGGAAAAGCCCGTCCGAAGGCTGGAGCGCAAAATCGCAGCCGGCGCCCAGTTTGTGGTCACCCAGCCGTTTTATGACCGGGCCGGCATCGACGAACTGCTGGCGGCCACCCGTCACATCGAAGTCCCGATCATTCTCGGCATTCTGCCGTTGCGCTCACCGCGCCATGCCGAATTTCTGCACGCAAAGGTCGCCGGCATCAATGTGCCCGCAGGCGTGCGCGAACGGATGAGGCGTGCTGAAGGTCCCATCGCCGAGGGGATTGCCAACGCCCGGGAGGTGCTCGACCTGGCCCGCGGGCATTTTGCCGGGGCCTGCCTGATGCCGCCCTTCGACCGTTTTGATATGCTTCCCCCCATATTGGCGGACGGCTGACAGCTTGTCCGCTTTTTATCCTTCCGAGGTGGTACCGGCTGCAATCAAATCGACTTGGCAGAACAATAAATCGCGGCTGGAAGGCCATTGCCGGTCTAGAACTGGCAACTATGCCACCGGGCTGAAAAATGGTTTTTCACATTTTATTCTTCTCAAGCTTGAATATAAATGCAAAAATTACTATTATTCCAATATGGCATAAGAAAAGCGTTTCATCCAATACGCCTCCTTCTGCCAAGGGGCGGTTCCCTCGGGAATCGCCCTGAATTTTTTAGCGGTTCTGCCGGTTTTCGCCTTCCTGGCTCAGCACTGCGGGTGTTTTGCGTCGTCGTGAACAGCTCTGAGGATCTTGACCAGCATTTCATCCCGCCATTTCTTAATTTCAGGCAACGATTTTGTTCGGACCATTTCCATCTCTTTGATGCTTTTGATGCTGGCGGCCGCGGCCCCGGGGGAAACTGTATTCCAGGTCGCCATGCTCTCCCATCGAATATGATAGGATTCCGAATAGTTTTCGAAGAAGTTCTCAATGCCGTCACCCGCGAGATGGGCGCGTAACAGCGGGCCGAGCAGGGGACCGCGCAGCCCGAGGCTCAACCGAAAAGCCTGATCAACCGCTTCGGCACTGGCAACGCCGTTGTCCACCAGGTCAATTGCCTCACGCAATACAGCCGACTGGAGCCGGTTGACAATATACCCGGGAACCTCTTTCTGCAATCGAACCGGAATCTTACCAACCTTATGCATGAGATCGCAGGTTGCGTCGAGGGCAGCGGGCGCGGTCTGCCGTCCGCCAACGATTTCGACCAGCGGCATGAGGTGAACCGGAAGATAGGGATGCGCCAGCAAACAGCGCTCCGGGGCTGCGGCGGCCCTCTGAATTTCAGTCATCAACAGACCGGACGAGCTACTCGCCAGAATAGCGGTCTTTGGTGCCATTGTGTCCAGCTCTTTGAAAATTTGCTTTTTGGCATCATAGGTATCGAAAACCGCCTCCTGGACATAATCGGCCTTGGCCACGGCCTCGGCCAGGTTGCAGGTTGTCTTGATCTTTTTCAATGCCCCGGCAGCGTCACCGTTGCTTAAAAGTGCATGTCTTTCGAGAAACATCAGGTTTGAATGAATATTCATCATGGCCTTGTCCAGGGTTGTTTCATCCCGGTCGCACAACATAAGGTCATAGCCGTTGGCGCTAAACTGGGTGGCCCAGCCCTGACCGATCAAACCGGCTCCGATACAGCTGATATGGGTAATGGCTCTCATTTGATAAATCCTCGCCGTTTGTGATATTTTTCCCGTTGTCCGGGGCGTGCCAGGCGATTGCGTATTGGAAACGACACCGGCACAGCTCGAGAAGAATTTTTTCTATCAGCTTATAACCCAATGTCGTTGACATTGCAAAATTCAAAATGGTAGGAAATGAGGCCGGAAAGGAATTAGGCAATGCAAAAGCTGATCATAACCGCGGCCATCACCGGCAGCCGGGTTACCCGGGAAAAGACGCCCCATATCCCCATCACACCCGGCGAAATCGTTCAGTCGGCCATTGAATGCTGGCAGGCCGGGGCCTCAATTGTCCATATTCATGTGCGTGATCCGGATACCGGGCTGGGGACCCAGGACCTGGGGATTTTCAAACAGGTTGTCGAACCCCTGCGGGATAAAACCGATCTGGTCCTGTGCCTGACCACCAGCGGTATCCCGGGCAAAAATCTGCCCATCGAGGAACGTCTGGCGCCGCTTGAGCTGGAACCCGAGCTGGCCTCCTTTGATGCCGGTTCCATCAACCTGGGCGACTCGGTTTTTATCAATTCCCCCGAGTTTCTTGAACGGGCGGCCACAGAAATGAAAAACCGGGGGGTCAAACCGGAACTGGAGATATTTGATCTGGGGATGCTCATCACCTGCTTGCGGATGCTGGATGCAAAACAATTGGACCACCCGGCCCACTTTCAACTGGTCCTGGGCACTCCCTGGGGGGCGCCGGCCTCGCCGAGATCCCTGTTAAATTTACATGACTATATTCCGCCAGAAGCGACCTGGTCCGTCATCGGTATCGGCAAAGGCCACCTGCCCGTGTCCGTGATGGCACTGGCCATGGGGGGGCACATCCGGGTGGGGATGGAAGACAATATTTACTATTCCAGAGGGGTTCTGGCCAGGGAAAATGCCGCGTTTGTGGAGCGGATCGTGAGACTTGCCCGGGCCTACGGGAGAGAGGTTGCCACTCCGGAAGAAACCCGTGGCATTTTAAAACTCAATCCATTTTAAACCGCTGCTATCGAAAAATTAAAAGATATGAGCATCAAAACCAAAACGCTGGTTGGACTCGTAATGATTGGCCTCATCGACATGGTGATCCCTGTTCCCATTCTGGGTATCGTACTTTTTTACGTTGTGCTCCAGAAACCGCCCTGGTTTCCGGAGATGGTCAGCGAAATTTATAAATCGTAATCTTTTACGGCACCATGTCTGGATCATGGTTACTGGCTCCGCAGCATTTTCGGATCGCGTCCACCGGCAACCAGTGCAATTGACAGTTCCTTCATCGGCCTGCTTCTATTCAAACGGTTCAATTCCTGTTTTAGCGATCATTACAGTATACGTCTGGATCCAAAGGCAACTTATGAATTGCCCAAAGCCATGTCGGCAGGCGATTCGTTTTGTGAAGGCATTTCGAAGTTAGGTTAAACATTGCCGGGCAGGGTTTCGGCCCTGCCTGCCGGCAACAGTTGCAAGTCCCTGCAAACGATTTGAGGCCCAATCCAACCGGAGGCTTAAAGGCCCGCTGACCTACCGCCATCCGATGGGTTGATAGCCTTTATCCCGCAGGCACTGTTCCACAAACCGCTTGAAAACCGGATCCGGTTTGCCGGATTTCAGCGCACTGCGGGTCATGGAGGCCGCTCCGCCGCCGGCGGCGCCGGCGGCCGCGCCACGTCCCACATTGCCCGTAACTGCGCCGACGGCCGCCCCGGCGGCACCACCGACAGCTGCGCCCGTGGCCGTGTCCTTGGCAACCCTGGTGCCGCGGTCTTCCCTGGCGCCAAAGTCAATGGCCAGCTGAATGCATTCATCCGCGTCGGCCTCGGCGATTTGCTTTCCGACATACTTATAATGGGCATTGGGATAAAGCACCGGGCGCTGTTGCGCGCAGGACATTATCGCCAACACAGCCGCCACCAGAATAAGATATTGCGGAGTGCCCTTTTTCACTTCAGATTATCTCCCTGGCATGGTTTTTTGGAGGATGTCTTCGCTCGAAAACTTCCAGCGATACGAGTCGTCTTGTCGTATGGAATGATTCTATCCCACCAATCCCCAATTTTCAACAGGTTGCCAATTAATTTCACAAATTTGAATTTCAACGCCCTAAACATAAAGTTGGTAAGAGGCCTCGCGGCGGTAGCAGGGCGCCGCAGTGCCCGCTGTGCCACGGGCAAGCTATATCATTGACCCAATGGAATTAGTTGTGATATAAATCGGTCGAGTCTTGGACGGATGCGGTTACCCCGGTATAACTCAACGCTGATAAAGGGATCGCGTATGAATTTAATCGCAAAGGTACGCAAGCCGACCAGTATTTTTCTGGCGGTTTTATTTTTAATGGCGCCGGCTTTTCACCAGCCGGCTTCAGCGGCCATGGTCGGAACCGAGGTCCTGCTGGCGCCGAACCACAACCCGGATTCACGCGCCTATTTATGCGGCCTGCTGTCCCGCAAAGACCTTCAGAGGAAGCTGGTGCTTTATGGTATTGACCCGGATGAAGCCCGGGCCCGCATCCAGGGACTGTCCGACGAAGAACTGGCAATGATCGCCCCGATATTGGCCGATCTTCCGGCCGGCGGGGATGGAACCGGTTTTGCGGTAGTTGTCGGCATCGTTATCCTGCTGGTGGCCATTGTGGTTGAATATTTAAGCGAAGTGAAGATGTTTCCGCAGCTGCATTCAGACGAAGAAACCCAATAGGGGCGGCACCGTCGTTAACCCGTGTCGTTAAACCTGGTAACTTGAACCTTTGACCCTTTCCCTTTTCAACCGGAGGTACCGATGCCTTTCTGGCAACGATTAGCCATCACAATTTTGGCCATGCTGGCGGCCAGTTTCATACTGGGCGTATTCTGGCGGTCTATCTTCAATATCCCCCTGCCCAGCTACCTGGCCGGCATTATCGGAGGGCTGACCGCCCTGCCGGTCTGGGAATTTTTAAAGCGCATTAAACCAAAGGCAAAAAAACTTGATGCCGATCCGTAATTCAGCGTCGGTTTAAAGCAATCGACCCTCTTCAACACCGGCTTGCCGCCCCTGCCATCCATTTCTATCCCATGCTGCCTTTCGAAGCGGAATCCATTCAGATTTTGTATAATATACTGAATTCTTGACCAAAATCGTTTACTATTATATAATTAATAAGCGCATTATCAAACGGTTGCCCCAGATCATCCGACCCGGGGACAGCGCGATTGGAGAGCATACTACCAAATGTCAACGCTAACGCTGAGACTTAAAGATGAATTGCTGGGTGATTATCAGCTGCAGGCCAACTTTTCCCTGACCATCGGCCGGGCAAAAAAGAACGACGTTGTCATCCAGGATCCGGCGGTATCGGGACATCATGCCAAAATCGACCCGGTGGGGGACCGGTTTGTCCTCATGGACCTGCAGAGCAAGAACGGCACCTTTGTCAATGAAAACCTGATTATCTCGCACTGGCTCAAACACGGCGATGTTATCAATATCGGCAATCATCAGCTCGTATTCAACCAGTATGGCTCCCAGCAGATTTTCGATGACGATATGGAGGAGCTTGACAAAACCGTCATCATGGACACCTCCCAGCACCGCAATATGATGATCAAAAGCAATCCCACCAAAAGTATCAATGTCGTGCGATTCTGGGATAAAGGTCCCGATCAAAATGGGGAGGCCAGCGAGCAGCTGAAAACTCCCACGCCCTTTACATCGCTTGATGACGATCAACCCATCGGGGTCATCACCTATTTGGCCGGCGGGTTCGGCAAGGTGAAACTGAAACGAAAAATCTCCACCATTGGCAAACATCCCTCCTCGGACGTGGTCGTCAAAGGTTTTCTGGTCGGACAGACTGCGGTTACCATCACCCAAAAACCCGAAGGTTTCTACCTCAATCCCATCAGCGGGCTGGCCAAACCCAAAGTCGACGGCAACACCGTCAGGGTGCCAACCATCATCGACGATCTTTCCATCATTGAAATCGGCTCGGCCAAACTCCAGTTTTCATTAGAAGATCCCAAAGGCTGATGAAATACTCAGTTCTCATTCCGGCCCATAACGAGGAAGCCTATATCGGGCCTTGCCTGCAATCGATCGAAGATGCCGCGGAGAAAATCACCGCTGATGTGGAAATCATCGTGGCCCTGAACCGCTGCAGTGATCGAACCGCCGCCATCGCGGCCGACCATCAGGCCGTCAGCGTTATCGAGAACAGCAAAAACCTGGCCAGAATCCGGAATGCCGCCGCCCGTGCCGCTACCGGCGAAATAATTGTCACCATCGATGCCGACAGCCGGATGAGCCGCAACATGCTGGTTGAAATAGCCGCCAATCTGGCTGCCGGCAAGTATATCGGCGGAGGGGTAATGATCCGGCCGGAAAGATGGTCGCCGGGCATTTTCATGTCGGTGCTGACCATACTCCCATTTCTCCTAGTTCATCGGATTTCCGGGGGTCTTTTCTGGTGCTATCGAAAGGATTTTGAGGCCGTCGGCGGCTTTAATGAAGCCCTGGTGAGCGCTGAAGACCTTGATTTTGCCATACGCTTGAAGGCCTACGGCAAACAAAACGGCAGACGGTTTAAAACGATCACGCGGGCTCACATCATTACATCCTGCCGCAAATTCGATACCTTTGGAGACTGGTATCTGCTCAAAAATCCCGCTTTGGTCCGGAACCTAATGAAAGGCAACAATCAGAAGGCTGCCGATCTGTTCTACTACGACACGGATCGTTGATCACGGACCTGTCCGGCGTTGTTTCCGAGTAATCGTCGTCAAAATATTACGGATCTATCTACAAAAATAAGGTAGATATCGTTTTATCCCCCGCCCGAAATACAATGTGATTATTGCTACGGGCGGGGATGAACCCCGCCCCTATATAGATTTACAGACTTTCTCCGAAGTTAGGTGTCACCAAATTTAACACACTCTTTTTAAAGAGTACTGCCGGGGCACGGAACTAGATGGCGGCTTATAAAGCCCCGCCTTGATAATGAAGGCGGGGCTTATGATTGGCGGCACTTGAAAACCGGCGATCAGCTCTGGCATGACGAGCCGCAGCCGCCGGCTGACTGGCTCTGGGTCAAACGCTCGAGCTGTTTGTCATATATCGTCACCTTGGAAAGGGTTTTGGCATTGTTAAACCAGGCCAGATACTGCTGCTGTTTATCGTAGTCGCTGGCAGCATGGTCGAGAACCTCATTTTCGATATAGTGGCGCAGGAGCACCCGGTTTTCAAATTTTCTCATGAAATAATCAAAGGGATAGCCATTGTTCTCCAACGAAGTTTTCAGCCCCTCGGGATCGATATTTTTCTGGGCCAGGAATTTGTCAAACTCCTGGTCAACAATCCTGGGCTCAATCCGATAGCCGACCCGCTGAACCTCCTGCATCTGGATGCCTTCGTTGACCAGCCGGGAGACGATTTGGGCCTTGATGCTGTCCAGAGCGTTTTTGCCCTGGCTGCCCGAAAAGACTTGTTGACCGTAAGCCTTTCTATAGCGGCTGACAGCGTGGGCCAGCTCGGTGTCGAAATCCGTGCGGGAGATATCCCACCCCCCCACAGATGCAATGTAAAATTTGGCCCGCGCAGTCGAAACGGCTTGCGCTTCTTTCACCTGGTCGGCGGTCATCATCTCGCTGATCCGGGCCGGATAGCCGCTGGCCGTAATAGAAGATGCCAGGGATTCGAGATCCTTGATCTTGCCGCTGTCGTAGTAGACCTCGGCGGTCCCGCCGGCGATATTGACAATGATGTCCCGGATGCCTTCATATCCGGCCAGGCTGGATTTGATGGTGGCGATACACCCGGAGCACGACATGCCGTCGACCTGAAAAACCACCTTGGCGGTATCCGGTGCCAGTTGGTCCACAGCGGCTGGTTCGGCTGTCTGCGCCTGGGATTCCTGGGCCCCGGCAGCAGGTGGATCGGCGGTTACAATCGTGGGGGTGGGATAAGATGCCGTTGCCGCCTGATCGGCATTACCGGCATTGCCGGCATGGTTATACGCCACTACAAAGACGCCGGCCACAAACAACGCCAGCAGGGGAATGAAGACAAGGATTTTGTTTTCTGAGATCCAATGGGATAATTTCATTTCGTAAAACCTCCAATTTGCGGCGGTTGCAAACAACCGCTTCGTTTTTTAATTTTTTGGGTACCTGCCAGTGCGGCACTTCCCTGGTGCGCCATGTTTTCGGCAATGGCGGTACGAGACAGAAGATGCGTGCAAACCACTGTGGTTAAACGGTTTGGACGAACCGAATGAAGAAACGCTGGCTTAATGGGAAAGACAGGGGTGTTTTCAAATGATCAGGGAAAGGTTCTCAATATAAAGGGGAACTTGGCCCGATACCCACAATCCCAACGGGGAGGGCCGGGATTCGGACACCGAAAGCATAATGCGGGAGTGTCCGATGGTAGTTAAGGTCCCAAGGATAACGGGGGACTTGTGTCCTTGAAAGGGTGACGAATGGACCGCATTCACATCCTGCAGGGGATCCCGCATGAGGTCACAGAATATATCATTGCAATCCTCACAGCATGCCTGCATGGGCAACGCAAAATTGATCATGCCGTTGTGGTGGCCCATATCCATCGATTCCCCGCAGCACAAGTGCGGAGGACAGGGGGCCGTATCGATGGTAGCGCCCGTTGCTAAATTCAGAGCTAACAGGCACGCCAATAAAACGACGGCTAATTTTTGAATGGATCGATTCATGTTAATTAAGTCACCCGCAATCAGAAGCTATATTATATGAATTCATACTGAATTAGTCAACTATAAAGATCGCCCGCAGGCTATTCCCTAACATATTGATATCGTTTATAATTTTTATCATCTGGGATATACCGCCCCCATCTTCGATATCGCCCTATGCGCAGGGTTCCAAAAACTCCGGTATGATTGCTATTGATCAGGCTTTGATCCGTTTATTGACTTGATTCTGGGCATTGGGTGTACTAAAAGTGGTTTCAACATTACAAGGAGCTATCACCATGTCAGAACCCGGATCGAAATCCCTTAGCAAATGTGCCGAATGTGGGCTCGAACTCCCGGAAAGGATCTGCCGGGCAGTCGGCGGCAAAGGATCGAAAAACTGTCCCACCCTTTTGCAAAAAGAAACCCTGGCTGAGGCCAACCGTGAATACGAGGTTCCCGCTACCTATGCGTTTGCGCAGAAGGCTTCCGTTCAGGAAGCGGATTGCTATGCCAACCGTGACCAGCAGCCCTATGTGATGCAGCCGACCAAAACTCGCATCGTCGAAATATATGAGTTCGCTGCCAAAATGAATTACCGTCGCCTGGGGCTTGCTTTCTGCGCAGGTCTGACAAAAGAGGCGGCCATTGTGGAGGAAATACTCACGGATCGTGGATTCGAGGTGGTGTCGGTGCTCTGCAAAGCCGGTCGGACCCCCAAAGAAATGATCGGCATCACCGATAAAGACAAGATATATCGGGGAAACGAAGAAGCCATGTGCAACCCCATCTTTCAGGCCAAACTCTTGAACCAGTCGGGATCCGAGCTCAACATTTTGCTGGGGTTATGCGTGGGCCATGATGCCCTGTTTTTCAAACACGCCGAAGCCCCGACCACCGTTCTGGCGGTCAAAGACCGCGTGACGGGTCACAACCCCCTGGCAGCCATTTATCTGTCGAATTCTTATTATCGCAAAATCAAGCAAACCGGCAATTAGATTGACATATTTTTATTGATGCGCATTTTTTGTAAAAAGATCCATCGGCGCCACAGATTATCGGATTGACTGTCAGTTAACAGTTGGCACCCCTCTTTCGAAAGGGTCTTGCAGTTAAAAACGGGAGATAATGGTTATGAGATATTGCCGGATTATGTTTTGCCTCGGGATTCTTCTGTGGCTGGGTCCAGCGTGGGCCGCCAACGATATCCAGCAGGGAATTCATGGAATGAAGTGGGGCAGCCGCATCTCGGAGCACCCTGAGCTTACCAGGGTCCATGAAGTCGGCCGGGCCACTTATTACGTCAATTCCAACATGGCCTTCCAGACGGCCAACCAACCGATACCCGGCGTTTTTTACGGCTTTTACAGGGAACAGTTCTTCGCCGTCTTCATTAAACTGCGCTCACCGGATCAATTTTCCCAGCTGGAGCGCCAGTTTTCAGCCAGGCACGGAAAGCCGAAAACCACCTACTATCCTGCATCCAAACAGACGGTGTATCGCTGGCAAGACGCCGAGGTGAAAATTAAGCTCAAAATGAGGGAATCAACCCGGGAGTACAAACTGGCCATTTACCATGCCCCGCTGGCGGCCAAATGGAACCAGGATTTGATGGAGGGTGCCGAGTCTGAAGTTTATGACAAATCGGTTTCAGCCCCGGGTGCAGAGGCAAAACCAGCCCCGCTGCTGGATTATTAACTATTGTGAAAAAGGAGGTCCACATGCCCATAACCGAGAATAAGACTGCGCCGGCATTCACCCTGCCCGACGCCAGCGGCAAGAAGGTGTCCTTGAAGGAATTTAAAGGCAAAAACGTCGTGGTTTATTTTTACCCCAAAGACAACACCTCCGGGTGAACCAAGGAAGCCCAGGGATTCCGTGACATGTATGGCGAATTCCAAAAACTCGGTGCGGTCATATTGGGTATCTCCCCGGACGGAGAGGCGTCCCATCAAAAATTCATCGATCAACACGACATTCCCTTTACCCTGCTGTGCGACCCTGAAAAAAAGGTGATGGAAAAATACGAGGCCTTCGGTGAAAAAAAAATGTACGGCAAGGTCACCAAGGGCGTCATCCGGTCCACCGTGTGGGTGGGACCTGACGGCAAGGTGAAAAAGCACTGGCGCAAGGTGGCCAATGCCGCGGATCACCCTGCCAAAGTGCTGGAAGCATTGAAATCAATTTCCAATTGAAAAGAAATTCAATTGGAAATTTTTAGTTATTCGTTATCAGTTATTGGTTATTAGTTAATGGTTTGGGGCGCAGAGCAGACATGAAAGATCAATGCGCCATCAAGCTATGCTGGGGAAGGAATATAATCTAATTGTAACAGCCATTCATTCTCGATTGGCGGACCACCGGTGT
>JAFDCJ010000006.1 GCA_019312835.1 Deltaproteobacteria bacterium | reverse complement strand
TCGGAAGATTTTGTACGTGCCAACCGTTGTTTCCTTTTCGTCACGGCCGGTAACGATATCAAAACTGTAGATTTCCTCACCATTCTCCAGGGCAACCAAGACTTGCCGTTCGATGAAAACCTGAATTTCCTTCTTTTTTATCGCTTCGCCACCCCATGCGGTGGAAGCGATAATTAAAAGAAGACCGGCAAAGATTGGCACATAAATATTGTGCAGTAAGCCTTTTTCAATGTATTTCGTCATTTTAAACCATTCCTCCTGATCAGCCATGCGGTCATCACAATGTTACAAAATACTGCAATTCTAATATAGGTTTCAAACGGTTCGACCAACAAAATTTAAAATTATGGATTGAAATATTTAGTGTCAAGTCGGCAATTAGTTGGGTTATTAACAAACTGGTGAGTCTCCGTACTAAATCTGGGGGCAGGAAGCCGTGCAACCCAGTCGGATCGCCCCAGCCATATTATGATTTGATCAATAATCAGGCTTAGCGGATCCACAGCGGTCTATAGCTGGTCTTCGATACCTAGCATCTGGACAAATCCTGAAACAAAGCGTTGCCAGAAGGTGGATTCGGGCTCCATGGTGTAGCGAACCTCTTGACCGTCTTCTTCGGTGATCCAGATCAGATTCCCATCGTCATCCAATTGCACCCGGTAGCTGTTTTTTAGCAGCACCCCCTCGTCCATATAGGCAATCACCCTCCGTGCTAATTCCTCGCTCTTCACATAAAGAACAATTTCGGTGTTGATTTCTCCCGCGCGCGGGTCCATGTTGAGGCTTCCAATTAATACGGAGTCACGTTCGAAAACGATGGCCTTGGTATGCAGGGCAGCTCTGGACCTTCCACCGGCGAAATACCGCTTTTCTGTAACCGTTTTCGAAACCGCATCGGGCCGCAGCTCGTATATTTCCGCACCGTTTTCGATCAACTGCTTGCGGCCAGTGGCATATCCTCCGTGGGCGGCCACAACGTCTGTGGAGGCCAGCGAGTTGGTCAGTATACGCACCCGCACCCCTTTTTCAACCAGTTTTTTTACCATCTGAATGCCCCGCTCCCGAGCGACGAAATAGGCCGACTCGATCAGCAGCTCTTCATCTAAGGTCTCAAGCTTGCGGTATATCGCCTCCTGTATGTCGTCCACCTCCTTGCCTTCCGCGATAGAAGACGGATCGTCCCAGACCACCCGCCCCGGTGCCCAGATCAGCCTGCCGCGAATCTCCCCGAGCTGCCCGATGAGTTTTTGGACATCCTCGTCCAGGGAGTAGGGATATTTTTCTTTGTTGATCATTTCACGCGCTGTTGCTACCGCTTCACTGAGGTCGGCTTCAGTGTAAGTCCGTTCCACCAGTGCAGCGATAGGGTAAGACCAATCTCCGTTCCAGAAGTAGTCGAACACCCTGGAAACCTCCCGCACAATCGGCCCTGCTGAAAAAACATCCAGGTCCCTGAAATTGGTGTCGGGCTCGACTCCAAAATAGTGGTCACCGATGTTGCGCCCACCGACGATGGCCAGCACATTGTCCACCACCACGAGTTTGTTGTGCATCCGGTGGTTGATGCGGTCAAAGTCCGTTAAGAAACCAAAGAGACGGGAACCGCGGTGGGCAAACGGATTGAAGACGCGGATCTCGATGTTGGGATGCGCGTCCATGGAGGCGATTCCCGGGTCCCTGCTCTCAAGGGTGTGGTCGTCCAACAGTATACGGACACGAACTCCCCGGTCGGCGGCCTCGATCAAGCGCAAGGCGAGAATCCGGCCGGTGGTGTCCGGTTCCCAGATGTAGTATTGCAGATCAATGGTTTTCTCAGCAAGGGCGGTCATGGCAATCCGGCCCGTAAAGGCCCGCCGTCCCTTGCTGATGATCGTAAAACCCGATTTACCGGGGTGTTGCTGCGCCTTTTCATCAAAAAGCTGCCCTGTGGAGGTGGTTTCATGGTTTGCAAATGCCCTTGAAGGTGTTCGCTGTACATCCTTGGGCAATGTCGTTGCACAGCCGGTTAAAATCAAGAGAATCGAAAGGAAGACCAGCGGAAACCCCAAAAAATTGGCAGCCGCGGCTGCAAGCATGGTTGCTTTTTTCAACATGACCGTTCTCCTTTTTAATTGCAGCTATCCGCAATACGTCTATATGAGGTAGGTTGTGCTGCAGGTAACTTCTAAGTTAAAAGCGGTAGCTTTACAAGCCTACCGCAGCAACCAATTTTTTAGCATTACGTTATTTAATCTTTCTCATTGCTGATGATACGATAGATAGCCGCACCAACAGCACCACCTATGATAGGAGCTACCCAGAAAAGCCATAGCTGCGCAATAGCCCAACCGCCGACAAACACAGCCACCCCAGTACTACGTGCGGGATTCACGGATGTATTCGTGACCGGAATACTGATCAAGTGTATCAGTGTAAGACCCAGCCCAATTGCAATTGGTGCGAATCCCTGGGGTGCACGTTTATCGGTTGCACCGAGAATGATCAGCAAAAACATCATTGTCATTACAAATTCTGTGACCAACGCTGCTAGCAAAGAATAACCGCCCGGTGAATGTTCACCATAACCGTTTGAAGCAAAACCAGCTGTCACATCAAAGCCGGCCTTACCGCTGGCAACCAGGTATAAAACTCCACCAGCAGCAATTCCCCCGAGCACTTGAGCGATGATATATGGGAATAACTCTTTAGCGTCAAAACGATTACCCACGTAAAGACCAATGGATACAGCAGGATTTAGGTGACAACCGGATATGTGTCCGATTGCGTATGCCATCGTTAACACTGTGAGACCAAAGGCCAATGAAACACCAAGCAATCCAATGCCGACGTCAGGAAACGCAGCAGCTATCACTGCACTGCCGCAGCCCCCAAGTACCAACCAAAAGGTTCCAATAAATTCTGCAGCATATCTCTTCATACTTTTCTCCTTTTTAGGTGGAGGTAATTTCTAATCGCGCTGAATAACAGGAATGGCAGTTATAGTTGTGCGCCCAGATCAGCATTTAAACCCAAATTAAAAATAAGCAACGTCAAGTACACAATGGTCAAAGATTTATGCGGAGTTTTCATCATATTCGTTAATCATGGATGGTGGCAGATAATAATAATACGCAAAATGAATAGCATAAATGAACAAAATTTCAATAAACTATTAAGCTGAGAGGGGCAACCCTTATGCGGTTTTTCCTTTATGCTATGCAGCGCCGGTAGTGTTTACGCTATTATTGTATACATGCACATCGCGTTGTGGAAACGGGATCGAAATTCCTTCTTCGTCAAATCGAAGTTTCACAGTTTTGGTTACATCCCAATATACATCCCAATAATCATCGACCTTGACCCAGGGACGAGCAACAAAATCCACCGACGATTCACCCAAGGTGTGAAGACGCACCACCGGCTCTGGATTATCAAGGATCTTATCATGTGATCTGAGGATGTCATTTAGGATGTCTTCTGCCTTGGTGACATCATCGTTATAAGCGATACCGAATACCATATCCACACGGCGCATGTCCTGCGCGGTGACATTCTTGATCACATCGCCCCAGATCTTGTTGTTGGGCACCACGATCATCTGGTTGTCCAGTGTGAAATGGTGGTAGAAACCAGCGACATCTTGTCTACCTGTCCGTAAACACCCGCAACATCTATTAAATCCCCTACGTCATAGGGACGGTAAAGCAGAATCATGATTCCGGATGCAAAATTGCTAAGTGTATCCTGTAGGGCAAAACCAACGATAAAACCGGCAATACCGAGACCGGCGAGAAGCGGTCCTAGCCGGATGCCCAACTGTGATAGGGCGATCAAAAGCCCGAAGATCAGGACAAGATTTGATACCGTCGAGACAATCATGCGGTGTGCCAGCTGAGACAAATTTAAGTTAGATGCATCAATCGCTTTTTCGAGTCCGGCTCGTACCAAACGTTTGGCAAAAAGAAAAAGATAGAGGATACCAACAATCAAAATTAGTTTAAAAAATATTTTCGGCCCATCGTCCACAAGCCAGGATGTCACCCTTTCTATAGCTCGGCCAGCAAGATCGACAGCCGCTCCTGTACCGATCGCTTCCACGCCGAAATCACTGGTTGCCTCGACCAGTTGAGCGCGATACACTGTCGTGTCAAGCTCCAGCGCTTCCATCAGGCTAAGCACTGCCTCCATGCTGCTCGTATTGGTGTCCAGGTTTTTAACTGATGCAACGAGCAGCTTCGAAACATCGGTATCGTCTGGAATTTCCTTGCGCAGCGCTTCCAGGTCGGCGATGCGGCCGGTGGCAAGCGCTATGCGGCCGGAAAGTTCTTTAGCCCGTTCAGCCAGCAATAGGATCAATTCCCCACGCACCTTTTTGGTTTCCAACCCCACTTGTGCCATCTTCTCAACGTGGGCAAGACTCATCTCGTACATTCGATCCAGTCGCTTAGTCAGCCTGGCCACTTTATTTTCAATGGCAGGCCGTTCTTTGGCCGTAGCCTTGGTTCGGCTCGCCCGAACCGTATCGATCTCATCACGAAGACGATTGATGTATGACCACAGGCTTGGGGGCACACTAGATAGCAACGCCTCTACCTCCCGGCGCAGCTCGGGTTGCTTGCCCTTTTTCTCCTGCTCAAGCAAGGCATCGGATAATTGTAGGACATCCTCCAGAATACGTTGTTGAACTAAGAAGATCTGCAGTTGTTTGACTAGGCGGTCCTCTTCACTGACCGCCTATATTTCATTTTTATAGTGTTCAGCATCCACGACAGCCACGTTGATGCGCGCGAGCAGTTCATTGGCATCTACGCCCACCTTTTCGGCGGTCAACTTCTTCACAACGTTATTACCGCTGACCGTTTCTGAGGTTTTTTGTGCGATCACCTGATCATAAAACCCGAAAAACGGCGACGCCAGAAGTAAAATAAACAGCCCTAAGGAAATAATGACGCTTCGTAAGATCATTTTTTTGGCCTCATTGGGTTTGAATTTGAACTTTCGGCCGCCAGTTGCGACCATATACACTACCGCCTATGGTGTCCGCGCAGGCGGCTAAGCCTTTTCGATATTTCGCCTTTGCCTCCTTACAGCTCGCAGGTCTGACATTTGTGTTTGGTGTGAAAGATCCTTGGCAGACGGCGGTCGGTGCAGCCCGGTGCGTATGGGCGTGTAGTTGTTGAACAGACAGTGATGTGCCGGACCTTAAATCCTTTTGTTTAAACTCTGTTTAACATATTTCATATCTGATTTGTCAAGATGGTAATCTTCACAATTTTACAAGAAAATCGGTTGAAATTATGTGATTCAGAAAAATTGGTGAGACCGCTGATTTTTCAGATTCCTAAAGAAAGGTGCAAAATAAAACAGGGTTAGGTTATAACCGCAATACATGGTACTTGGAAAAGATTAGAATTGACATTTATTGATTCGGCGTTATATCTTCCATGGCACACCTCAGTAACACATTTCCTCCAAATAAATTTTATACAAGAAACCAATTCAGCCAGAATGATTTAGGAATAAATTCTTGTTTTAAGCTCCGTGGGGGTTGTCTCATGACCGAGTATGTCACTTCTGCACTGTTTGTTCACACGGAAGATACGGCAAGTCTTATCGAGCCGTTGCAAAACAATTCCTCGGGAACCCGCATCACCCCTGTTGGAATTGATGTCCTGATGCAAACACCGCAGAAGCAACTGGAGGGGGTTCATCACGTGGTGGTTGCAGGGTCCCTTGATGCGATCAAAGAGATTTTGCGCCTGGCCGTGAAATACCGGTTCAGCGTTGGTATTATCCCAACCAAAAAGCAAAAACATCTGATCAAGTTTTATGATCTGCCCAAAAATCCCTCCGCTGCTGTCGAGCTGGCCTTGCGTAAGGATGCCCAGGCCATAGATCTCATCATGTGTAATAACATCATTATGTTGTTTAAGGCCGCCATTGGTCGCATTCCGTTTTTAGATACGCCCGCCAAAGCGAGTTGGGTTCAGGTATGGCTTAACGCG
>JAFDCJ010000005.1 GCA_019312835.1 Deltaproteobacteria bacterium | reverse complement strand
TTTATAAAATCATCCGGATCGCCGGGTTTGTATGTGTCCAGCGGCGGGCGCACATCCAGCGACATGCCGGCCTCCCATTCAAAAAGGTCGAAACAGTCTTTTTCCAGCTTGCGGGTCAACAACCGCATGTTGATACCCACCGGACAGGCGCGCTCGCAGGCCCCGCAATCGGTGCATCTTCCGGCACAGTGAAAGGCCCTTAAAAAGTGAAACGTCTTGACATCGGTTTCATCCTGACCTTTGCCCACCCACTGGGGCCTGGATTCGTCCGTAAAACAGGTTGGGCAGTAGCACAGTGGACAGGCATTGCGACAGGCGTAACAGCGGATGCAGGCTGCAAAAAGCTCCTGGAAGAATGTGTCCTTTTCCGCCGGGGACATGGCTTCAATTTTGCGGATGTCCTCGTAACGATCGATATCCTGCTGCTCATCGACCGTTTCGGCGATCAGTTCGTCAAATTCGACCGGGTTGCGGTGAATGCAAAGGGCGCAGTTTTGCTGAAGCACATCCTTTTTATTTAATATTTTTTCAAAGCCGTCGCCTTTGACCATTATATTGTTTTCATCTTCGCTGACATCACTGATTTCGCTTTCAAACATGGCATTGATCTTGCGTTTGTCGATCATGCCTTTGCAGGGCACCCCGATAATGACCAATTGGTCCCGTTTTATCTTGTTTTCGATGATATGGGTAACAATGTTCCTGGAGTCGCATCCCTTGGCAATAATGGCGATGTTTTCCTTGCGATCGGTAAGGTAGTTGGCCAGATTGATCCCACAGTTGCTGTCCCAGACCAGATGCTGGACATCCTCGGGTGCTCTGGCAAAAAAAGGCTCGTTCATCATGGGAATGGTTCCTTTGCGGAAGCCAAGCACGGCATCCACTTTGCAATCCTTCAGGAGCCTTTCGGATACTTCCTTTATCTTATCAATATAGCTGTTCATCTTACGCAACCTTGGCTTTCGTTTTTACAAACGTTTGATTCGGTCCGAGGGCCTTTATGGCATCGGTGACCTCCTTGACCACACTTACAAATTTAGTGGATTCAGCCGATGAGACCCATGAAAATTGAAGGCGACCGGGTTCGGTCCCCATCAGTTCCATCAAATTTTGAAACAGGGCGAATTTGCGACGGGCATAGTAATTACCTTCCAGGTAATGGCATTCACCGGGATGTCACCCGGAGACCCAGACGCCGTCGGCACCTTCCCGCAAGGCCGCCAGGAAAAACTTCGGATCCATCCGGCCGGTGCACGGAATCCGGATGACCCGGATGTTGGCCTGGTACTCCATCCGGCCGACGCCGGCCAGATCGGCGGCCCCGTAGCTGCACCAGTTGCATAAAAAAGCCGCTATTTTCGGTTCCCAATCAGACATGGTTGTGTATCTCCTTGCTTCGGGTTGCGAGTTTCGGGTTACGCGTTGCGGGGTCATGGTCGCCCGTTATTTATTTCGGGTTACGGGATATGCGCCATGATTTTCGCTCTGTGCATTGTGTGGCACGATCCCGATTAACTCGCTTATTTCCATTCTTTTTCAACGTGTTGAATATATTTATTTATTTTCCTACCTAATTCATCGTATTTTTCAAGAAAAAAGTTTATCTCGTCGTTAAATAGATCATGCGTATCGTTTAAAAAGCCTAAATGCAAGCTGGTTTCATCACACGATGCATGAGAATAAACCAGAAATCTCATATAATCTGCTTTAAACTTTCTACGCCCATAACCTTCAACAATGCAAGAAGTGATTCCCTTCGATGATTTCCTGAGCTGTGCACCCTCTTCGTACTGTTCATATTTAGGTAATTTCAGGGTGAACTTGTGAACTTTAACTGCTAATTCGTATGATAATTGATATCTCTCCAGGTCCTTATAGCTTTTCAAAACAATTCCTTTTCAGGAACTACCTCGCAAAGATAGCTGCACATCGCACAGCGCGTAACCCGTAACCCGCAACACGCAACACGTCAAACGGCCTCGCGCAACGAAAAAATCTGTGAGAAGATCTGATCATTGTCAAAGCCTTTCAGATGAATCGCGCCCGAGCGGCAGGATGCCACGCATAAGCCGCAACCCTTGCACAGAACCGGGTTAATTTGGGCTCTACCCGCCCAGGGGCCTTCCTCCGCAAAGGAGGGGGCCGAATACGGGCAAACCGACACGCAAACCCCGCACTGGCTGCACATCGCCGGCTCGGTCTCGGCGATGGTCCCGCTGGTAAAGATGGTTTCGCGCGCCAGCAGGGTGACGGCCCTGGACGCGGCGGCCTGGCCCTGAGCGATGGATTCCTCGATCGGTTTGGGATAGTGCGCCAGTCCGCACAGAAAGACACCGTCGGTGGCGAACTCAGACGGCCCCAGCTTGGCATGGCGCTCGATAAAGAAACCATCGTCGTTGACCGGTATTTTGAAAAAATTAGCCAGTTTGTCATCCCGGTTGGGGATAACCGCCGTTGCCAGGGTCAACAAATCGGTCTCTATTTCGACGGGTCGGCCGATGACATGGTCTTTCACATTGACCAGCAGTTTGCCGTCGGTAATTTCGACCCGGGGTTTGTCATCGAGGGTATAGCGAATGAAGATAACGCCGGCCTCGCGCGCTTCCTTATAGATATTTTCCTTTTCGCCGTAGGTTCGCAGGTCGCGGTAAAGCACAAATACGCTCATGTCCGGATTCAAGCGTTTCAAGGCCAGGGCATTGTCCACCGAATGGGTGCAGCAGACCCGCGAGCAATACATCCGCTCGGGTTCTCTGGAGCCCACGCACTGGATAAACACCGCGCTGTTGAGACCCCTTAAAGACGGATCGTTGTCGATGAATTTGCGGTCGAGCTCCAGGGCCGTGATGATACGGTCATCCTTGCCGTAATTGTATTCATCCGGTTCATAGGGCGATGCACCGGTGGCCATGATGGCCACCCCGTGGTCAAGGGTTTCCTCATTGCCGTTGGCGGAAAGGGTTGTTTCGAAGTTGCCGACGAATCCTTCCACGTGGGAAATTTCGGTATCGAGATGGACTTTGATTCTGTCATTGCCCTCGATCTCATCGATGAGATGCGACAGCTTTTCCCCGATATCCTCGCCTTTGGCCGTGCGATAAAGGTTCCTGGCCTGTCCGCCAAGCTGTGAGCTTTTTTCGATAATGTGGGTTTCATAACCCTGCCGGGCCAGGCTGCGGGCCGCCGCCATGCCGGCAATACCACCGCCGACGACCATGGCGATCTGGTTGATTTCGAGCTCGGCCTCCCGCAACGGCGCCATCAGCGCCACTTTAGAAACTGCCATGCGCACCAGATCCCTGGCTTTCTGGGTGGCCAGATCGGGATTGCTTTTGTGGACCCAGGAGTTCTGGTTGCGAATGTTCGCCATTTCAAACAGGTATTTGTTTAAACCGGCGTTGGTCAGGGTTTCCTGAAACAGGGGCTCGTGGGTTTTCGGGGTACAGGCCGCAATCACGACCCGGTTGAGATTTTTTTCTTTTATTATCTGGGTAATGGTTTCCTGGGTGTCCTGGGAGCAGGAATAGAGATTGTCGGTGGCATACTCCACGTATGGCAGGGTGGCGGCATATTCGGCCACATTGGGCACATCCACCACACCGGCAATGTTGATACCGCAGCGGCAGACAAATACCCCGATTCTGGGTCGTTCGTTGGCAACGTTGATTTCGGGGATGATTTCCGGCGTATTGGTGCGGCTGTTGCGCGCCGGGGTCAATATTTCACCGGCGGCGGTGGCGGCGGCACTGGAGTCAACCACCGATTGCGGGATGTCCTTGGGGCCCTGAAAGGCGCCGCACACAAAAATGCCCTCGCGGGATGTTTCAACCGGCGAAAAAGTCTGGGTTTTGCAGAAGTTGTTGGCCGTCAACTCGATATCCAGGCGGTTGGCCAGGTCCACGATTTCCGGGGACATCTCCATGCCAACGGAAAGGACGATAAGGTCAAACACCTCGATCTTCAAATCGCCGTCCTCGGTAACGTACCTGATCTCAAGATCATCGGTGTCGCCGACAGGCGTAACGGAATGGACCCTGCTGCGGATAAATCGCACCCCGTGTTTTTCCCGGGCGGTTTCGTAAAACCGCTCGAATTCTTTGCCGTGGGTCCGCATGTCCATGTAAAACACGGCACAGTCCAGATCATCGCCCTGATGCTCCTTGGCGATGACGGCTTCTTTAATCGCATACATGCAGCAAACCGAGGAGCAGTGAGAGTTGTCGCAGCGGTTCATGTCGCGGGAACCCACGCACTGGAACCAGGCGATTTTTTGGGGCTCTCGCCGGTCTTTGGATTGACGGGTGATATGACCCATGGTGGGGCCGGATGCGGACAGGATCCGCTCGAATTCCATGGACGTGATAACGTTGGGGAGTTTGGCGTACTGATAATTGTCGAACTTAGACGGATCAAAGGGGGTGAATCCCGGCGCCAGAACCACCGATCCCACCTTGATGGTTTCGGTGGCAGCTTCCTGATCGAAATCGACGGCCCCGGTGGGGCAGAATTTTTTACAGGCCCCGCACTTGCCCTTTTGAATGTAAATGCAGCTGTCGCCGTCGATACAATATTTCAACGGGACCGCCTGGGGATATTCAACAAAGGCGGATTTGCGCTTCACCAGCCCCATGTTATAACGATCTTCAACCTTTTTGGGGCATTTTTCAGCGCACAGGCCACAGGCGATGCACAAAGACTCATCAATGTAGCGGGGTTGCTTGATCAGCTCGACGTCAAAATTGCCCGCCTTGCCCTTAATCTCACTGACTTCGCTGAGGGTTCTCAGCTCAATGTTCAAATGCCGGCCGACCTCGACCAGTTTCGGTGAGATAATTCACATGGCACAGTCATTGGTGGGAAACGTCTTATCCAGCTGGCTCATTACCCCGCCGATGGATGACCCTTTTTCGACCAGGTACACATAGTAACCCGAATCTGCCAGGTCCAGAGCCGCCTGCATACCCGCAATACCACCGCCGAGGACCATTACCGATCCGATGACATCCTTAGGCATATTCGTATTCTCCTCAGTATCTTGTGAAAAATTTTAACTTTCTGAAATCGTTATAGATAACGTGTATTTCGCATCGTTTAACCGGACTCCGAACAAAGGGACAATAAATATAATCTTCACCGGTGGTTGTCAATAAAAATCCAAAATTTCAGGGGTGATTTCTATCCCATTTGAGTCGCCGACTTCATTTCAAAATCATACCGCCTGATTCAGAACAGAGGCTTCTCAATATATTTCAAATAGTTGTAAAGGAATCCCGCCCAAACCCGATTATTTTAGTATGATAAATAAAATTAGTAAGTTAGGTTGCAATTTGGTTCGTGATCGCGTATAAAGCCAACTTAATTTTAACATCGGGTCCTAAAGGAATCGCTTCGGGATGAAAAAGAAGATTTTCTTTGCCTTTACCATCGCATTGTCTACCCTGGCGATCGGTTACAATGCTCACCCGCAGGAGGACATGGAGTTGGTCGACAACAGCGTCTTTGGAAATCCCCGGCGCCCGCCGGCGGTGTTCCGGCATGATGCGCACAATGAACGCGCCCAGATCGAAGAATGCGGCGTCTGCCACCATGTTTATGATGGAAACGGCCAACGGGTGGAAGATGAATCCTCCGAAGACCAGCGCTGCTCGGATTGCCACGAATTGGAAACATCCGGCCGGCAGCCGGCCCTGATGAAGGCCTTTCACACCAACTGCAAAGGCTGCCACAAGCTGAAAAACAGGGGACCCACCATGTGCGGGCAGTGTCATGTGAGGGGATCGGTTGGCACGAACTAGCTGCTAATCCCGTTACTATCAGAATAGATACCTGTAGACCTCAGTTACAAGAAATCCGAAATTCGAATCCCGAAATCCGAAGCAAATCCGAAATTATCAATGATCCAAATTCCAAACACGTCGGAATATACCGTGCTTTAGCATATTTAACAGAGTTGATTTTAATACCTCTCCTGTGTATCCTTCACCTGGGATTCTCTTTGTTCTCTCTTGTGGGAGCGGCTTCCAGCCGCGATAGGCTCTTTAATCAGTTCTCCGTCGCGGCTGGAAGCCGCTCCCACATCTAAAAAATTAAGCATGAGCGCACCCGAAGACACCTCACCCGGTCAAAGGAAACAGGTGGGAAACTGAGAGGGTTCGTAATTTTTAAAATGATCTCTCCAAAAGTAAAAGCCAAAGTCATCGTCATCTGCGGTCCGACCGGGATCGGCAAAACCTCTATCGGCATCTCGCTGGCTGAAAAGATGGGCGGTGAAATCATCAGTGCGGATTCCATGCAGATTTATCGTTACATGGATATCGGCACCGCCAAACCGACCGCCGAGGAGCAGGCGCGCGTCTTGCACCACATGGTCGATATCGTGGACCCCGACGAGGACTTCGATGCCGTGCGGTTTGCCCGGATGGCGCGGGAGAAGGTGATGCAATTGCATCAAAAAGCGGTCCTGCCGGTTGTCGTGGGCGGCACGGGGCTTTACATCAAGGCCCTGCTTCAGGGTCTGTTTCAAGCCGCTCCCGTCGACCCGCAGACCAGGGAGCGTCTGAGGCAGGAGGCGGAAGAAAACGGCAGCAGCACCCTTCATGAGCGCCTCAGACAACTCGATCCGGATACCGCCGAGCGCCTGCATCCCAACGATGCCTATCGGATCATAAGGGCCCTGGAAACCATCGAATCTACCGGACGTCCCATTTCGGAGTACCATCAGGGTCACGGTTTTGCCGACGAACCCTTTGAAGCCATAAAAATCGGCCTGAAGATGGACCGCCAGAAACTTTATGACAGGATCGATCGGCGGGTCGACCTGATGATCGCGGCCGGGTTGCTCGATGAAGTCAAAAAACTGCTGGGTATGGGCTATACAGCCGATCTGAGATCCTTGCAGTCCATCGGCTACCGGCA
>JAFDCJ010000004.1 GCA_019312835.1 Deltaproteobacteria bacterium | reverse complement strand
AGTTTGAGCCGCGGCTATCTGGGGCTAAAAAATTTACTCCCGGAATCTTTGTTACCCACTAAGGTCCTGCTGCCCCCGGCGATTTTTGTCCTTATCGTCGCAAACATATTTCTCAAAATCTATATGGGATAAATGCATTCAGAGTATATCCCATTTCCGCGCAGGCAGATCCGATGTCAAATATGCAAATTAAATGGCTCACAATAGGGGCTGCATTCGGATATTTTGTTTTTCACCCCTTAATTCATATCATATCCCTGACCCATTTTTTTGGTGATCGCGGCATCTCAACAGATTTACTTTCTGATATTCTAAATGCTTTTTCGATTTCAATGCTTCCCTGGAGTATTGCGTTTATGATTCTAAATGCCCTAATCGGTTTTTCGTATGGAAAGATCAAGCAGGCCGATAAAGAGAAATCAAAGATTATAAAGGAGCTTCAGTCAGCCCTGGAAAAAGTTCAAATGCTCAGCGGCATGCTTCCCATATGTGCCTCCTGCAAACAAATACGAGACGATCGGGGTTACTGGAACAAGATTGAGGTCTACATCGAGAAGCATTCGGAGGCGGAGTTCAGTCACGGTATCTGTCCGGAGTGTGCCAGAAAACTGTATCCCGAATATTTTTCTGAGCGGCCATCTTCTGAGGATTAAGGCGCATTTTACCCGGCTTAATCCGGCATCGCCCGGCATTTTTTTGATGGCTGGATATGCAACTTGCCGATCATGTATTATCTTGTAACAAACGGCTGGCCTTTTAAAAAGAAGTAAATTCCTCCAGGAGATCAAAGAATGAATCTTTCCAGGATGGCAGTAATAACCCTCATTCTCGGACTGTTATTTCCAACAAGCGCTTATGCCGAACAGCCACTGCATTTGGAAGCCAAAGAAAGCTATCACCAGTTCCCGTTTTTCGATACCCCAACTCCGGTCTGGTCCTACGACGATCAGATACCCGGCCCTCTGATTCGTGGCAGGGTCGGCACGACCATGGTGATTGATTTCGCCAACCGGTTAAAGGAGCCGTCGAGTATTCACTGGCACGGCCTGCGCATCGAAAATGCAATGGACGGGGTGCCGGGGGTTACCCAGGAACCCGTCGGGCCCGGCAAGAACTTCACCTATCGACTGAAATTGGAAGACGCCGGAACTTTCTGGTATCATCCGCATTTTAATTCAAGCGAACAACTTGAAAGGGGTCTCAAAGGGGTTTTTATCGTTGAGGAAGCTGCAAAGCCGCCCTGGTCCCAGGATTGGGTATGGCTCATGGATGATTGGCTGCTTCAAAAAGACGGGACCATCTACTCCCAATTCAATACCGGCCGGGATTTGATGCACGACGGGCGCTGGGGCAACGTTCCCACCATCAATGCTAGATTCCGGCCCGAGTTTCAAGTAAAACCGGGCGAGCGCATCCGCCTGCGGTTGATCAACGGTGCCAATGCCAGGATCTTCTCACCGCATATAGAAGGGCTTGCAGCCAGCGTTATCGCCGTGGACGGAAGGCCGGTGACTGAAATTTTTCCCCTTGAAAGGTTCGTATTGTCCCCGGGCAATCGCATCGACCTGGATGTCCGGATACCCCCACAGGCCGGCGGGAGCATATTCGCAGTGGAAGATCGGTTTACCCGAAACGCATTTCCCCTGGCCACCATCAAAGTGGCCCCATCAACGCCCATTGACACGCCGGAAGTAACCCCTCCGACCGCGGCTGATTTTATTCCAGCTCAGATGTTTGCAGAGGTGAAGGTCGGCAAAACCTGGGACCTGGATGCCATCCGTGGCGGCAGATTTGGCATTGGCTGGACGATGAACCGGAAACTCTGGCCCGATGCCGACAAAGCCGCATACCGCCTGGGAGAGCCTCAGAAAGTCACTTTTAAAAACAGCAGCTCGCGGCTCCATCCCATGCACATCCACGGCGTTTTTTTCAGGGTTTTGGAACGCAACGGGAAAAAGGCAGCGGAGCCGTTTACCCGGGACACGGTTCTGGTCGGGCCCCGGGAGAGCGTCACAATCGGATTTGTCCCCGAACATCCGGGTATATGGCTGACCCATTGCCATATCCAGGAGCATGCCGAAGCGGGCATGATGACGACGATCGACGTGAAGCACAATTAATGGTTCCGAAGGGAGATACAAAATTTACTGTCATCCATATTTACCAACAGGCCGGCTAAATTAAGGGTGTGATATATAAAATCCCCCTGTCCCCCTTTTTCAAAGGGGGTACTCTGGGCTCCTCGAAGTCGCATCGATTATACTATAGCGGCGGCACCCTATGGATTCCCCCCTTTGGGAAAGGGGGGCCAGGGGGGATTTTAAACCTGGATAAAACGGGGCATATTTGTGAAAACCACCATAAAATATTACTGTATCTGCCAACCAGGGAGGTTGAGGTGATGCCTGCAAATGTCCTGGCTGAAGATGTCCGCAAAATGTACATCCGGCCGTTGATCATCAGTCTGTTTTTCGCGGTGGCCGGGGAGCTGCTGCTCCTGGTGATCTACGGCATCATTCTGTTCCCGGAAGGAAATCTGCTGTACAAAGTGTTGTGGACCCTCGGGTTTTGCGGTATTGGAATGGGTGCGACCCTTGGCGCCGGCATTAATTTATTCGTTATGGGTCGATATGCGGGACCCAACGCAATTTTGTTGACGATTCTGCTGTCCTTTCTGATAATGGGGGTCGCCTGTGATCTGCTGTGTTTGAATCTGGATATACACTTCAATTATTTTGGCGCTCAAGCCAGTCCGCTTCTGTTTTCGGCCGGCGGCGTGCTCGGATCAATCCTGGCGGGGGCAGGGATCGGAGGATTGCTGTTTACCGAAACGGGCCGGTCCGTATTGGAAAGAATCGGCATTTAAGCAGTGTTGCCCAATGATATCGCAGGGGATTGCGCTGGCTTGATCTAAACGCCCAACCATTATTATTCGGCGGCTTCATCTTTAGACACCGGGGTGAAAAACATGCCCAAAAAGATCCTCATCATCGAAGACAACCGGGATCTGGCCCGCCTTGTGGAATCCCATCTGCGGGATCTGTCCTTTCAGGTGGATCTTTCCTTTGACGGCCCGGCAGGGGTTGCCAAAGCACAGGCGGAGAATTACGATCTGATTATTCTGGATCTGATGCTTCCCGGCCTTGACGGCATGGAAATCTGCCGGCGGCTGCGGCGTCAACACGGATATGTTCCCATTTTAATGCTGACGGCCAAAACTTCGGAAATGGACCGGGTGGTCGGGCTGGAGATCGGCGCCGACGACTACGTCACCAAACCCTTCAGCATCCCCGAGCTGCTTGCCAGGGTCAAGGCCATTTTAAGACGTGTCGAAGAGCTGTCGGATAGCGCCCGGGAGGATGCCCCGGCCATCATCGAAGCCGGCAACCTTGTCATCGACCCGGCCCGGCGAAAGGCCATTTTGAAAGGTCGCGCCCTGGACCTGACCGCCAAAGAATTCGATTTGCTGGTGCATTTTGCCGGCAATCCCGGCAAGGTCTACACCCGCAGTCAGCTATTGGACATGGTCTGGGGTTACGGGCACGACGGTTACGAACATACGGTCAATTCCCACATCAACCGGTTGCGGGCCAAGATCGAGAAAGATTCGGCTCACCCCGAATACATCCTGACCGTCTGGGGGGT
>JAFDCJ010000003.1 GCA_019312835.1 Deltaproteobacteria bacterium | reverse complement strand
CCCGGCACTGAATCCGAGGCGGCGTGATATTCGCGCCAGGGCATCGGCCAGGCTGAGTTGTCCCGCCAGGTAGCGCAGCACCGCCATCAGGCCCATCACCCGGATGACCCGCAGGGGTTTTTTACGCTGATTTTCGACCTGGCGCCAAAAATCGGCCGCCCGGCGCGCGCGGGGGGTGAGAAAGGCAAACAGGTTGCAGCCGCAATAGGCCCCATCCTTCAGGCGGGTGGCCGTTCGGCGGGTCCGGGGATAGGCTTTGGCGACCACTTCATGGCGGGCGACACCCGCCACGACATCACAACCGGTGTTGCGGGCCTGGGTGCAAAAATAATCGATCATGGCAGCGCTGAGCAGGGCATGATCGGCGGTGGTCACCAAGACCGGTGTTTCTTCCGGCACGGACTGCATGGCATGATAGGCGCTGGTGCTGGGGGTTTGGCGATTGGCCATCCATTCAACCCTGCTTGATTTGATACGCGCCTGGAGGTCGGGCGCCGATTCCAGGATAGACCGCGGGGGACCGCAGAGAATTTGCGCCCCGATTTCCCCTGATGCCGACAGGGCATCGAGCACCCGGATGACCATGGGCGTGCCGTTGATAGGCGTCATGGATTTGCAGGCTGCACCGGCCGCCCGGGCCACGGGATCATCCGGCCCCCGGTCTGCTGCCAGTACAACGGCGGTGAATTTGGATGCTGTTTCAATCATAAAAGGATTAGTTGATTAAGTTGAATAAGTTGATCGAGTTGATTAATTTGATGTGGAGACACAAAGGACGTCAGATAGTCAATTAGATTGAAATCCTTTAACCTATTCAACTATTTAACTAATCAACTTATCAACTGATGTCTTTGCTGTAAATCCGATAGGTCTTATACACCCGGCCGCTGATGGCCTCGAGGATGTTGCGCATGCCCATATTGTCTTCGAGGATCCAGGACAATTCCATTTTCTGCAAACCGTGCCGGATGAGAGCCGGCTGCAGGGCGGCAATCACCCCGAAGGCCAGGGCTGCGCCCAGCATGCTGTCGTGGTATTTGCGGCGCACACCCATCAAGGGAACCCTACCGGTTTGAGGGTATTTGACTTTGAGGCGCCACAGAAGTTTGAGCCACCCAAAGGGCAGCAGCCTGCCGTTGAGGTCCCGGATGGCCTCATTGATATTGGGCAATCCGACGATAAAGGCGGCCGGCTCTCCTTCGGCCTCGGCAATATGCACGAGGTCTTCTTCAACCAGCAGCTTTAGATCTTTCGCCAGATGCTCGAACTCGGCGTTGGTCCAGGGGACAAATCCCCAGTTTTGGGACCAGGCGTCGTTGAAAATATCCCGGATTATTCTCAATTCTTGATCGAGACGGGCCTTTTGCAGCGAACGGATCCGGATCCGGTTTTTGGTCCGGGCCATAATCGCCTGCATGGCGCGGGGGGGGGCAAAACTCGAGTCGACGATATAGGCCAGCAGGTCTTTTTCCTTGCGGTACCCGTTTGCCTCGATGCGTCCGCCATAATAGGGCCGCGCATGGCCCATCATCATCACCGGCGGGGTGTCAAAGCCGTCCACCAAAAGCCCCAATTCCTGGTTGATGGAAAGATTGTACGGCCCGGCCACACGCCGCATCCCCTTTTGGCGCAGCCAGGTCTCGGCGGTTTGCATCAGCAGCTGAAAAGTTTCAGGACTGTCTTCCGCTTCCAGCATCCCGAAGAACCCGGTGCCGTCCTGGTGGCGATCGAGATGAAGCCGGTCTATCTGGGCGCTGATTCTGCCCACCGGTTGTCCGTCGCGGTAAGCGATCCAGGAATTGAAGGCGGCATGCTCAAAATAGGGATTTTTAGGGGCCAGCTGCGAGCGTCTCTCCAGAATCAGGGGCGGGATCCACACGGGGTCGTCCTGATACAGCGGCCATAACAGGCCGATAAAATCATTGAGCGCCCGCCGGCCCTCAACCTTTACGATCTTCACCGAACCCGTGCCGGTTTGCCGGGGGGACGTCTGCTGCTGCTCGGAATCCATGGCCTTGTCTCACAATGTTAGATGGCGGTTTTACGATCGACGGGAGGATCAGAACCGCATGATACACGGGTTGGGCCGTTTGGTCAATACGCGACGCGGTGCCCTTCCGGTACCTCCTGATCCGCCCATTCAACTTGCGGGGCGCTGGAATGGCGGGCGATAGACCCCATCTGATGGTCAGTTTCCAGTTTCCCGACTCCCGTGTTGTTCTAGAGTTGATATTGACAGAATGAAATCCTTTTTCTATATTCCGCTGTTAGTTCGGCTGTTGCCGGCAAGGATTGATCCAGCGGTCCTTATTCCTGTATTCGAAACTTTTATAATAAAATATAAACACCATTCGATTATTTCTATTTATCAAAAATATAGTATTTAAATATTTCATTTTTTAAAATTTTATAAATTTGTTAATTTCGTTTAAAGAAACTCTTTACAAATGATAGCTTTAGTATTATAAATACTTTTGTAACCATTCAGGAGAAACTTTTTAGATATGCCCGAGGGGAGTCGATGAAAGATAACACCGAACAGTTGATTTATGATATGGCATTTAGGGTGCGGTTGTTTATCGCCTCTAAAACTTCAGAGCAACGCGTGGGCGATTTAACGGACCGTGAATCCCTGATACTGGAGCTTGTCGGTATGAAGGGCAGCATGAGCATATCTGAAATCGGCAATCTTTGTCCGACGGTCAGCAATAGCACCATTTCGACGACCATCACCAAGCTGTGGAAGGACAAAAAGCTTGTCGATAAAAGAATACTCCCGGAAAATCAGCGCGTTACAACGGTTTCGCTGACTGAAAAAGGTCAGAACGTTCTGGAGGAAATCAAGCGGACCCAGTCGGAGGTTTATGGCACCGTGGCCGAGTCCCTGGGTCTGGCACCGGATCAGGTCGATTATATTCAGGGAATTTTGGAAACCGCCATCAGCTTTTTCGACAAGACCCTCGGCCTGACCCTTCTTGACCCGAAAAGCCAAACCGCAAATGGAACCTAAGTCTATGAAAGCTGTAATTCTAAGTGCAGGCCAGGGCAAGCGATTGCTGCCCCTGACCGAGGACCGCCCGAAATGCATTCTGCCCGTCAAGGGTCAGACCATGATTGAATGGCAGGTTGAAGAGCTCGCCAAATGCGGCATCGACCAGATCAGGGTGGTGCTGGGATACGGGGCTGAAAAGGTCGAAGCGATTTTGCGCCGGCGCTATGGCACGGACAGGGTCAAAACCGTTTACAATGCCGCCTACGCGGTGTCCGACAACCTGGTCAGCTGCTGGACGGTTCATGACGAGATGGACTCGGACTTTGTTCTGCTAAACGGCGACACCCTGTTCGAAGCCGCCGTGCCCCGGCGCCTGCTTGAAACCGAAAGCCAAGCGGTGACCGTGGCCATCAGCCACAAAAGCCAGTATGACGACGACGATATGAAGGTCGAGCTGGACGGCCGGCGGTTGGTCAAAATCGGCAAAGATCTATTACCGGATCAGGTGGACGCTGAGTCTATCGGGATGATCCTGTTTCGCGGCCAGGGGCCGGTGCTGTTCCGCAATGCCCTTGAAAAAGCGTTGGGCGACCCGTCGTCGCAGCGCAAGTGGTATTTATCGGTAATTGATGAAATGGCCCAGTCCATGCCGGTCCAAACCTGCGCGATGACGGGGCTGCAATGGTGCGAAGTCGATTATCCCGCCGATCTCGAGCTGGCCGAAGGTGTTGTGGCGGCCTGCCGGGGCGGCCGCAAGGGCAGGGGCGATAAGGACACCTGCACGGTCACCGAGGTAAATCTTTCTTAACCGCTTGACGCCATCTTAATTTGCCGCCAGTACGAATAAGCGTTATAGAAGCCATCCCAAAAAATGGATTTTGGTTCAAAATCGAGGCGGATGCGAGGATCAAACCGGAGGAATACTAAAGTATTTCGAGGATTTGAGCCAGGCACCCAACAAAGAGTTTGGGCCAAAAGACTTTTTTGAGATGGCTTCTAAGCTCATTGCGCTCCAAAACGCTTTTTTTCCTTTATTGGTTGTTTTCAAATCCGCCTGAGGCGGATTACAACCGCAACGATTAAAGCACGGATGTGCTTTTGTCTTTCCGGCCTCTGGCCGAAAATCCAAGCCACCCGCTTTGCGGGTGGTCGTTGACTCAATGGTATAAAATTGATCATCGACCGCTATATAATTCGCGAAATTGTCAAGCCCACGGTGGCCATTTGCGCTGCGCTCATTTTCATCTACGGCTGTTTTATGGGGACCCGTTACCTGTCCGATGCCGTCAGCGGCCAGATACCCGGTTCGATTGTGATCATTCTCATCCTGCTGAGAATATCCATCTCCCTGGAGGTGCTGCTGCCCACGACCCTGTATCTTTCCGTGATCATCGCCATGGGCCGCCTTTATAAGGATTCCGAGATGACCGCCCTTTCGGCTTGCGGTGTGAGCACGACGCGGGTGCTGCGGCCCGTTTTTCTCATATCTTTGGTGATCGCGGTGATTGTTTCCAGCCTGTCGTTGTATATCCGGCCCTGGGCGTACGACCAGTTTTTCCGCATCAAAGAAAATGCCAAGGCCAATTTTGACCTGACCCGCATGAAGAGCGGCACCTTCTATGAAATCGAAAACGGCCGGCGGGTCATCTTTGCGGATCAAGTCGATCAAAACCAGGTTGAAGTCAGCAAGGTCTTCATTCGGACCCAGCGCGATGACAACCTGCAGGTTATCCAGGCCAGCCGGGCCAGCCAGCTTACGGATCCCGCCACCGGCAAGCAGATTCTGGTGTTTACCGACGGCTATTTGTACGAATTTTCCCGCTTTGGCACTGAAAGCCGAGTTATCGAATTCGAGGAATCGGCGATGTCGCTGGAGCCCAGGGAAAATGAGCAACAGGAGTATAAAATCAAGGCGGCCGCAACCGGTTTGCTGGCCCGCTCGGACAACAATGAAGAGATCGCCGAATTCCACTGGCGCCTGTCCACACCGTTGGCCACCATCCTGCTGGCCCTGCTGGGGGTTCCCCTGAGCCATTCATCCCCCCGCCGGGGCAAGTATGCCAAGGTGATGACCGCCGTCCTGATCATTTTTGTCTACCACAACCTCGGTGCCATCGCCAAAAAGATGGTCGCCCAGGGCTTTCTGGGCACCTTGCCCGGTATCTGGTGGGTACAGGTCCTGCTGGCCGGGCTGTTGCTGCTATTGCTCCGGCACTCGACCCGCGGGTTTCGCTGGTGGCCGCGCTAACCGCCGGGCTCTCGATCATAACGATGCAATCGTGATTGCAATGAAGATAAAAGCAGGCCGTTCGATAAATTCCGGAAACTCACACAAGTCCTCCCCCTTGACGGGGGAGGATATAGGTGGGGGTGATTAAATGGAAATGAAATCATGGTTTCTTCTATTCACCCTCCCCTCGGTCCCCTCCCGTCAAGGGAGGGGAAGACAAGCTGCCGGTCAGCTTGTAAACCTTAACCGTGCGCCTTGAGCCCTGAGCCTTAAGCCCTATCAGCTACATATGAAGCTCATTGACTTATACATAGGCAGCCAGTTTTTGCGGGGACTGGTATTGATCAGCCTGATCCTGCTGACCCTGTTCAGCTTTTTTGAACTGGTCAACCAGCTCGATGACGTCGGCAAGGGCAGCTACCAGATAGTGGATGCCTTTATTTTCGTCGGCTATACGTTGCCCCGGCGCCTGCTCGACCTGCTGCCCATCAGCACCCTGTTGGCAGGCATCATTGCGCTGGGACTGCTGGCCGACCACGGTGAGCTTCTCGCCATGCAGGCGGGCGGGGTGTCGGTGCAGCGCATATGCCTGTCGGTCCTGGGTACCGGGATGTTTCTGATTATAAGTGCCGGTGTGCTGGCGGAGCTCGTCATCCCGCCGCTGGAACAGCAGGCCCGTTCGCTGCGCTCCCGGGCCCTTTCGGCCACGGGGGTCACGGTGACCAAGCAGGGGCTGTGGGCCCGCAGCGGCACCTCCTATATCAACGTCGGCAAAACGCTGGTCGGCGGCCGGGCCACCGATATCGATATTTTCGAAAGCGACGGGCAGGGGCGCTTGCGGGTGTATACCCATGCACGCGAGGCGACCATCGAGGCGGATAACAATTGGGTGTTAAATGATATCACCCGCAAAACATTCGGGCCCGGGGGCATCGAGGAACAAAAACTGCCCGTCCTGACCCTGGACTCTTTTTTGAGTTCGGATCAGGTCAATATTCTGGAGCTGCCGCCCGACAGCCTGTCGTCTGCGGACCTGAGCCAGTATATTGCCGCCCTGCGCCGCAGCGGGCAAAATGCCGACCGGTATGCGCTGGCGCTGTGGCGCAAATTGAGCGTGCCGCTGACCACCGGGGCCATGGTGCTGCTCTCGCTGCCCTTTATTTTCGGGTCGACCCGCAAGATTTCGGCGGGGCGCCGGATCATGCTGGGGTCCCTGGTTGCCATTGTCTTCTATTTTGCCGACCAGGTCATCGTGCATCTGGGTTTGTTGTTAAGCCTGAACCCCATTATTACCGCCATGATACCGGTGGTCCTGATTTCGTCGATCGCCTTCTGGAAATTGCGCCGCACCATTATATGAGGAGGCTATTGCAGTTTAATAAAGTAACCGAGCAGTGTTTGTTAAGCTTGGCGACTCGTTCAAATTTAAAAAAATATCAAGCACCAAAAAACAAATAACAAACAATATCAAAATTCAAAGCTCCAATTTTCCAAACAGGCATAGATTCGCCGCGAGCCGCTTTCATCCGCAGCCCAGCTAAAAGGTGGTCTGACAACATGTTATTACGCCCAGCCGAATCGGTTTACTTCTCTAATTGTTGACGTTCACTTGGGATTTTGAATTTCGGTAATCGTGATTTATTTGGAATTTGTGATTTGAGATTTGTGATTTAGCACATGCCGTTTTGGACCGCGCGTGCCGGTGTATCGATAAGTGAAGGTTATCGCTGCCTTTTGGGCACGTTGAGTTGTTCTTCACTTTCGGTGACAAAGGCTTGGGTGGCCGGATCGTAAATGCGTACGGTCAGCGCGACGTTCCAGCCAGCGTCGGCGGGGGCGATGCGGTAGATATAGTAGCGGGCCATGCGGCCGTGGCTGCGTCCCAGGGCCGAGGACGACGGCGCCCCCACCACCTGGACATTGCCGCCGGGAACCGGCAGCTGGTTCCGGGACGCCCGGTGGGCATGGCCGTGCAGGACCAGATCGGCACCGTACTGTTCTAGCAGTGCGCGAAATCGGGCCGCATCGGTCAGGCGTTTACGCCAGCTCACGGTGCCGGCTGCCGGCGGGTGGTGGATCAGGACGACGCGAAAGAGGTTGCTGCGGGCAGCCTGCGCCAGGATTTCCTCCAGCCGCTGCAGCTGATCCGCGCCGATGCCGCCCACGGCCAGATAGGGGGGGCTGGGATGAGCGGTGCAGATACCGATCAGGGCCAGCGGCCCCCGGGCCCGCCAGCTGGGGAAGATGCCGTATATCCCGTCCCGGGGCGCGGTTGGTGTCGGCGCTTCATCCGACAGCATGTAATCGCTCCAGTGGGCATGGGTGTCATCCCATTCGGTGGCGACATAAGCGTCGTGGTTGCCGGGAATGACGGTGACCTGATCGGGCGGGCCGATGGATCGCAACCATTTGGCGGTGGCTTCAAATTCGGCCGGCAGGCTCAGATGGGTGATATCGCCGGTGACGGCGACATGATCGGGCCGGTGCTGCCGGAGATCTTCCAGCAGTGCCGGCAGAACCGGGCCGCGGTGTTCGGCCCCGCGGTGCAGTTTCCATCGCAGGTAGCCGTACATGCGTTTGTTGAGAAGGTCCGGGAGCCTGACGACCCGCATGTTGGAGATGTGCGGATCGCTGAGATGCGCCAGCACAAAGGGTTTCTGGCCCACCGGCGGGTCGCCGCCGGTCGGGGGATAATTGGCCGAAGTCATTTTTACTAGATACAGCAATAAGGTTAATTTTGCAATTACAAGGAAAGTTGTGATGGTATATGTCCACATAATCAATGAAAGTTCGATCACCCTCTGGGGGCTGACCCCGCGCCAGCGCATCCTGCGCGTGCTCAAGGATGTGCCGGCCGGAAACATCGTCGACGACCCCGGCGCGGTGCCGGATGACGGCAGTGTCCTGCTCCTCAGGGGCGATTATCTGTACGATGATCGCCTGCTCAACTATTTCGCGCAAACGCCGGCGACTATGCTGACCATTGACGGGGATCAGGGCCCGCTGCCGGTGGCCGCCCATGTCGACGCCCCCTGCGCCCGTCAGATGAAGGACGCCATGCTGGATCCGGGCGCGGCTGCTGATATTCCGGGGGTAAAGGCGGAGACACTTGAAACCCTGTCCCTTTCTTTTCAGGAGCGTTTGCGCAAGGTCGAGCGCCCGTTTGTCCTTGCGATTACACCCCGGAATCGCCGGGATCTGGAGCGCCGCCTGTTTGCCTGGGCTTACAAGGGCGTAACCGATCTGGTCACCAAGTGGGCCTGGCCGGTGCCGGCCCGCTGGGTGGTCGGCCAATGCGTCCGGTTCGGGCTGCGGCCCAACCACGTCACCATTGTCGGCCTGCTGCTGGTCGTTCTGGCCGGTGTCCTGTTTGCCTATGGCCAGTTTGGCTGGGGACTGCTGGCCGGCTGGCTGATGACGTTTTTGGATACCGTCGACGGCAAACTGGCCCGCGTGACCGTGACCTCCAGCCGCTTCGGCCATTACTTCGACCATGTCATCGATATTTTGCATCCGCCCATCTGGTACGCGCTGTGGGGGGTGGGGCTCGGCACCCCGACGCTGGCCGGCACCGGCATCGCGGTCAGCCAGTGGGCGTGGGCCATTTTCATCTTCTATACCCTGGGACGGCTGGTGGAGGGGACCTTTCAATGGACCCTGGGCCGCTTCGGTATTTTTTGCTGGCGCCCCCTGGATTCATATTTCCGTTTGATTACGGCCCGGCGCAACCCGAATATGATCTTTATGACCCTGAGCGCCCTGGGAGGGCGTCCGGACCTGGGGATGCTGGCGGTGGCCCTCTGGACGATTCTGACCACGTTATTCCTGATGATCCGCCTGGCCCAGGGCGGGGTCGCGCATGCCCGCCAGGGGCCCCTGCGATCCTGGCTCAGGGATGTCGATCAGCCCCCATACAAGGGATCACTGGCCGTGCGGCTGTTTACTCACGACAGGTCATAGGTGATGGGTGAGAGGTCATGGGTTCGCATATTCAGAGGCTTCAACCTATAACCCATGACCCATAACCTCTAACCTAAATGCAATTTTTAATATATGACTGCAACTACAACACCAGAATTTATCCAATCCGGCGACAAACCGCGCCTTGGCGTGCTGATCAATCCGGCCAGCGGCGGCAACAAAGACGGTCTGCGGGGAATCCGCCGGAGCATTGGGGCCTATCCCGGGGTTTGCCACCGTGATGTCCGCAAACCACCGGAGGTGCTGGCGGCGCTGGAACATTTCGCCCGCGAGGATGTGAACCTGGTGGTGGTCAACGGCGGTGACGGCACGGTGCAGGCGGTTTTGACGGCCCTTTTCCATCACCGGCCCTTTGAGAACCTGCCCCTGCTGGCGGTGCTGCAGTCGGGCACCACCAGCATGACGGCCCGGGATGTCGGCTTTGCCGGGTCGGCCGTCAAGGCCCTGGACCGGATCTTCCGCTGGGCGCAGACCGGCGCCGGAACGCCCCGGATCATCCAGCGGCCGGTTCTGCAGGTGCGGGCGCCCGGTCACGAGCCGCACTACGGCATGTTTTTCGGCACCGCCGGCATTTATCAGGGGATTCAATACTTTCATCGCAACATCAATTCCAGGGGGTTGAAAGGTGAGCTGGGTCCCGGCCTGACCATTGCCCGGTTTTTGTGGTCGGCCTCTTTCCGCCGCAGTGGTTTCATCTCGTCGCATCCGATCACCGTCGCCCTGGATGACCGCCCGCCCCGGCGGATGGACTGCCTGCTGCTTCTGGTCAGTACCCTGGAGCGCCTGTTTCTGGGCCTGTATCCTTACTGGGGTGATGAAAAGGGCGCCTTGCATTTCACGGCGCTGCGCGCCCGGCCGCGTCATCTGATACAGACGCTGCCGTCCATCCTGCGGGGCCGCCGCAACCGGCACGCCCGGCCGGAAAACGGCTATTTCAGCCACAATGCCAGTGAAATCAGACTCAATCTTGACGGCGGCTTTACCATTGACGGCCAGCTTTACACCCCCGCAAACAGCCGGGAGCCGACGGTGGTGCAATCCGGCGCCGCCGCCGCTTTTTTACGGTTAGCGCCATGAGCATACCTTCCGAACTGATCCGCGTCATCGAGCGCGACGCCTTTCGCCGGCCGTCGCCGGCCATACAGGTCCTGGTCGACGAGATTCTGGAACGCCACGGCCGGGCTGCCCAGGGCATTTTATTTTACGGCTCCTGCCTGCGCAGCGGTGATGATCTGGATGGGCTGGTGGATCTCTACCTGCTGGTGGACAGCTACCGCCGTGCCTATTCAGGCCGGGTGCCGGCCCTGCTCAATGCCCTGCTGCCGCCCAATGTCTTTTACCTGGAGCGTGAGGTTGAAGGCCGGGTCGTGCGGACCAAATATGCGGTTGTCTCCCTGGCCGATTTCACCCGCGGGACCTCGCGGCGCTGGTTTCACTCCTATCTGTGGGGGCGCTTTGCGCAGCCGGCGGCCGTCCTTTACCATCGCAATGAAGCGGTGGCCGGGATGATGGTCAGCGGACTGGCGCAGGCCGCCTTGACCTTTACCCGTCGCGTCCTGCCGCGGCTACCGGCCGAATTTGACGCCCGGCTGCTGTGGAGCCGGGGACTGGAGCTTTCCTATCGCACCGAGTTCAGATCCGAGGGGCCCGGCAAGGGCGCTCACCTTTTCGATGCCGCCCCGCAATACTACACCGAGGTCACCCGGCACTGTCTGCCGGCCGTTTCCTATCCGGTCGACGCGGTGGCCGGCACCGATCCGCCCCGCTACCGGGCCCGCATACCCGCCGGTACCCGCTGGGCCGGCCGCTGGGCCTGGGGCCTGCGCACCCTGCAGGGCAAACTGCTGTCGGTCTTAAGGCTCGTCAAGGCCGTCACCACCTTTGAGGGCGGTGTCGACTATATCATCTGGAAGATCGAGCGGCATTCCGGCGTCAGCGTGGAGGTGGAGCCCCGCCTCAGGCGCCGACCGCTGCTGGCCATGGTGGTTTTAGGCTGGCGACTATACCGCCGGGGCGGCTTCCGCTAAAAGCTAACTCACAAACAGCATCTTACGCCCAATAGCGTCGTTGCGATTTGGTTTTAAATGCTCACGTACTACGTGTACGCTCCGCTTTAAAACCAAATCGACGCCTCGCTCTTGAACGTAATCTACTATTTGTGAGTTAGCTTTAAGTGGAAGGTCCCACAATTGCCTGGCAAAACAATCTTCTCAATAGGTCTCCTGCTATATCGCTTTAAAACATCGTTCTTATCAACTACAATCGACCTTTCAGTACATCTAGTATTTCATTCCTATGAGCAAATATTCCCACTTTCAGCTTTGAGCTATGAGCTATGTGCTTCCAAATGCTGGGTCTTTGTATACAAAACCGACTTTATTGAGTTGACCGCTATCGTTTTATCTCGGCAAAAAGCACATATAAAGGTCACTATTGACATTTTTTGGTACATTTTGTACTAAATGTTATCCGTTTATACAGACACCACGCCACTTACAACCGGGGAGAGACCCTATGCAATTGACCCAGCCTGAAATGATTCAGATCCTCAGAAAGCGGGCCAACCTCAACCAGGCCGAGCTCGGCTCCCGGGCATTTGACACCAACATGGATTCGGGGCGCACCAAGATCAAAAACATCGAGCTGGGGCGGCAGCGGCCGACCGAAAAAGACCTGAGGCAGATTGCCGCATGCCTGGATGTGCCTTTTGAGCAGCTCCTCGTGTCGGCTGACGGCAAAACACCGCCAGCGGGTTTAAGGAAGGGCGCTGTTCTGATGTCGCAGAAGGTTATTGACATGTTTCCGGATTTGGGGAATTATCTGGAGATGCTCGAAAAGGCGGCGGGGATAGAAGACTACGAGCTGGTCGAATACCTGGCCGGAAAAATCGGCGACATCCTGCACGGCGGTCCGGTCACCGGCGCATCGCCTGACGCCACCATTACCTCTGACACCGAAGGGAGAGTGGATCGTGGCTGATACACCCCAGAGCGTTGAACGCAAACGCTATTTTTACCTCCAGCTGATGCGCAAGGCGCAACTGCTGGACGATCAGATCCTGGTCAAAATGATCCTCAGAAAGCTCACCGCGCTCGGCACGGCGGGCGCCGTATCCACCGCCGGCGGGTGCACCGTTATCCCCTTTCCCCTCGGTCATACCCCCGTTGAACCGACTGCCCCGGAGCTTCCCATGTGGTGGGTCCTGGTCAAGCTGACCCTCGCCATTCCGGGGAGTCTCGCGGCCTTGCTCATGCTGGCCGTCTATCGTCTGTGACCCCCCGGCAGCCCCGTCGACCGGCACCCCGTCTCGATGGACAAATGTACCTTTGTAGGTTAGAGGTTATGGGTCATGGGTTATGGGTCATGGGTTATGGGTCAAAGTTCTGAATACCTGAATCCATTTCCTATAACCTCTAACCCATTACCTCTTACCTCTCACCTATGAGCTACCCGGCAGGCTTGCCAGCACATTTTGGATGAATTCATTCGTGTTCCATGCCTGATGCTCCGAGGTCGCACCGAATCGCACCAACACCAGTTTACGGGATGGAATCACGATGACTTTTTGCTCCTGAAACCCAAGGGCCGCAAAT
>JAFDCJ010000002.1 GCA_019312835.1 Deltaproteobacteria bacterium | reverse complement strand
TCATCGCATCAATCCTTTCATGATTTTCAGCACACTGCCGGAGGAACTCCATGAAAAACGATCACGATCATAGCGGGACAAAACCCGGACGCGGTCGCGGGGTGACGCGCCGCCAATTTCTAAAAACGATGGGAAGTGGTGCGGCGATAGCGGCCGCCTCGGATGCGCTGACCGATCTTGGCACCGCCGGGGCCGCGACGATAGAGCCCGCAACCATCGTCAGGGTAAATCTTTTGGTCAACGGGCGCCAGCGCAGCCTGGCCGTGGAGCCACGCTGGTCGCTTCTACACGTTTTACGCGAAAAATTCGGACTGACCGGCACCAAGATCGGCTGTGAGCGAGGGGAGTGCGGCGCCTGCACCGTGCTAATCGACGACGTGCCGCGCTATGCCTGCCTGACCCTGGCGGTTGAGGCGCAGGGAAGCGAGATTGTAACCCTCGAAGGCCTCATGGAAGGCGAAAGGCTCGGTGCGGTTCAGCAGGCTTTTGTCGAGCACGATGCCTTTCAGTGCGGTTATTGCACGCCGGGGCAGATCATGTCGGCCGAGGGATTGTTGCGCAGCCATCCGGCGCCGAAGCCGGACGAAATTCGCCGGGCCATGAGCGGAAATCTCTGCCGCTGCGGAGCCTATGCCCATATTACCAGGGCGGTCGGGCGCGCGGCCGAAATGAGAGGCAAAAAGGGAGGTGCGTCATGACGGATCAGGAAAAGGCACATTACTACGTCGAGGATCTTCCGATCCCGGATACGCCCCGACCGGGTGAAAGCCCTGCCCCATGGAAGGCAACCCGGATTATCGGCAAGGCCGTTCCCCGGGTGGATGCTTACGAGCGGGTGAGCGGTTCGGCTGTCTATCCCTCGGATGTCTCGCTGCCCAACATGCTTTACGGAGCCATCCTGCGCTGTCCGCATCCCCATGCCCGGGTTGAGAACATCGATACCGGAAGGGCCGCAAAGCTGGCGGGAGTGCACGCCGTAATCAGTGCTCGGACCCCTGCCGCGGACCTTGCCTGGACCTATTCCAGCCGGGGAATCCGCAAAAAGTCAAAACTCTTCGAGTCCCACTGCCGCTTCGAGGGAGAGGCCGTTGCCGCCGCGGCCGCGGAAACACCTTATGCGGCCCGGGATGCGCTGGCGGCCATCGAGGTGGCCTATTCGGTCCTGCCGGCCGTATCGGACGAGCGAACGGCCCTGGATCAGGGGGCTCCGGCCATCCACGCGGAGGGCAACCGGGTCGCCCCGCCGAGTTTGTACCAACGGGGAGATGTTACCAGGGGGTTGGCAGAAGCTGATGTGGTGCTCGAAGAAAACTACCGGACCGAATGCGAAATCCACACCCCCATGGAGCTGCACGGATGCGTGGCCAACTGGGACGGTGACCGCCTGACCATCTGGGAGTCCACCCAGGGCGTCTTTCGGGTACAGCAAAACGTCGCCGAAACCCTAAACCTGCCGCTTTCCAAAGTCCGCATCATCGGCCATTACATGGGCGGGGGCTTTGGCAGCAAGCTTCAGGCCGGAAAGTATACCATCATCGCAGCCCTGCTGGCCAGGATCACCGGCCGGCCGGTGAAGATGATCCTCAGCCGGGAGGAAACCTATCTGGCAGTCGGCAATCGCCCCCCCAGCAACATGACGCTCAAGGCGGGCGTCAAAAAAGACGGTACCCTCACGGCACTGGATTTCGCATGCACCGGCACGGGCGGAGCATACCCCGCCGGCGGTACCTCGCTGGTCGACTGGCAGGTCCGGGACCTTTACGCCTGCCCTAACGTGCGTACAACCTGCACGGATGTCTATATCAACGCCGGCCCGTCACGACCCTTTCGCGCGCCCGGCCATCCCCAGGGCTCCTGGGCTTTAGAGCAGATGCTGGATGCACTGGCGGAGGCGATCGGCATGGATCCCGTGGACCTGCGTCTGAAAAACATCGCTCTCTACAGCCAGGCGCGAGACGGTCAGCCCGCATACACCAGCAGCGGATTCAAGGACTGTCTCCAGGAAGGCGCCCGGGCATTTGGCTGGAAACAGGCTCGGCAGCAGATCGCCGCAACCGGCAACCGGGGAATGATCCGCAGGGGTGTCGGCATGGCCGGCGGTCTCTGGGTTGCCGGCGGCGGCCGGCCGCCTTCCACCATCATTCTGAAGCTTTTTTCAGACGGCAGCGTTAACCTCAACATGGGCGCCAGCGACCTTGGAACCGGCACCAAGACCGTCATGGCCCTGGTGGTGGCCGAGGAGCTCGGGGTCAAACCGGAGAACATCCAGATCGAACATGCCGATACGGGCTCCACCCAGTTTGCAACTCCCAGCGGGGGGAGCAAAACCGTGCCTACCGAAGCGCCCGCCGTGCGGGCGGCTGCGATCAGTTTAAAACAGCAGCTGCTGGAAATCGCCGCCCAGGATCTCGCCGTCGATCCGGCAAGCCTTTCCTTCAGGGCCGGTCGCATCATTTCGAAAACCGACCCGGCAAAGAAAATTGGCTTCACGGAGCTCTCCGGTCTCAAGAAGCGGGGGGTGGTGGTCGGCATCGGCTACCGGGGACCCAATCCTGAAAACAAGGTAACCAATCCCTTTGCCGCCCAGTTCTGCGAAGTGGAGGTAAACGTCGGTACCGGCGAGGTGCGGATCATTCGTTTCTTGGGTGCCCATGACAGCGGCCGGGTGATGAGCAGACTGACCTACGACAATCAGGTGTTCGGCGGCATCACCATGGGAATCGGCCTGGCCATGACCGAGGCCCGGGTTCTCGATAAAAACCACACCGGCAAGATGGTCAACCGCAACTGGCATGACTACAAGCTTCCCACCGCCCTGGATGTCCCCCCGGAAATGGTCTCCCTGCCCATCGAACCCGAGGATACGGAGGCCAACACCACCGGAGCCAAAGGCCTGGGCGAGCCGGTGACGATACCCACCGCAGCTGCGGTTGCCAATGCAGTTTACCACGCCACGGGCGTGCGAATCACCCAAACACCCATCAATCCGATTCAGCTCTGCCGGCTGCTCGCAGAGCGCAAAAAGGAGGCGTAGGCCATGGTACCCCCCTTTTCCTATCTCCGGGCAAGATCACTCGACGAGGCCCTCCGTTACCTTTCCCAGGAAGGCGCCAGGGCTCATGCCGGCGGAACCGATCTGCTCGGATGCCTTCGCGAACGTATTTTTGAGGTCACCACGGTTGTCAGCATCGCCGGACTCAAGGAACTCAGGGGCATCGCAGCAACACCGTCAGGTGGACTTCGCATCGGCTCCCTGACAACCATTGCGGAGATCGCCCGCCACCCGGTTATCCAATCAAAGTACCGGGCCCTGTCAATGGCTGCCAACGAGGTGGCAAGTCCCCAGCTGCGCAACCAGGGAACCATCGGCGGCAACCTCTGCCAGAAACCGCGCTGCTGGTATTATCGGGGGGAATTTCATTGTCTGCGAAAGGGCGGGGACCAATGCTACGCCGTTGAGGGCGAAAACGCCTACCACTGCATCCTCGGCGGAGAAAACTGCTTCATCGTTCATCCCTCGGATACGGCACCCGCCCTGGTCGCTTTGCAGGCAAGTGTCAGCATTGCCGGTCCCAACGGACGCCGTACCGTGGCGGTGGAAGATTTCCACATGTCGCCGGCCGACGATTATACGCGTGAGACCGTTCTCGAACCTGCAGAGATCGTAACGGAAATCGTTCTGCCACCACCTGCGCCGGGGCTGCAAAGTTCCTATCGCAAAGTTCGGGCACGCCGCTCATGGGATTTCGCGCTGGCAGGCGTGGCCCTGGCGGTCGTGTTCAACGGGAACCGGGCAGACGATTGCCGGGTGGTGCTCAGTGGCGCAGCGCCTGTGCCCTGGCGTTCTGCCGAGGCGGAAAAAGTCGTCAGGGGAAGACAGCTGAACCGGGATCGCGCCGCACAGGCCGCTGAGGCGGCGTTGGAAAATGCGGACCCCATGGAGCAGAACGCCTACAAAATCCCTCTTTTTCGCAATCTTATCGAACAGCAGCTGATGGCCATTGGCTGACCCGACTCCGGCAAACAGTCTCCCGAATGTTCGTCGGCAGCGGCGTCCTGCTCGCTGGAAAGGCTATTTTGCCGATCCGCGCTGCCGGCTGCCGGTTGAGCGCAAACAGAATAATATCAATTCCAAAAGCCCTGCTGGGCACGGTGCCGTTGGGTGCGTTTCTGACAACAACAACACACCCGTGGCCACAGGAGATGGTTCTACGATAAATCATTTCAGCCGTTGTTCACCTGATTGCGTTTGTCGGGCTAATTCTTAAATATTAAATGCAGCTCGCAATGAGTTGCCAGATATCCTGCCAGCTTAGATCCCCCTGCTTATTGAGATCACGGAGAAGCTGACATTTTTCGGCTGTCCCCTATTTCAAAAATTTAAGGCACCGGGAATCTTGAATATCAGCCGCTTTTCAGGTATGATGGCGCATCATACAGGGGCATTCCAGGGTGCGTTTAGATAACAGTTGCTGCCAGAATGACTATGCCGAACCCGAACCGGCAGGGGATGGGGTGCAATGCATCTAAACCAATCGGAAGTTTCCACCGGCCCGGGGCACACCTTCCTGAACCACACCATTGTTTACCCTGGAAACCCGACCGGCACAGGGCCGACACCCCTCTTGCCGACCAAAAAAAGAAAGGACTTTCAAAATGCAATCCGACGAAATCGAGGCGGTTCTGGCAGGCTGTGAGTTGTTCAAAGGCCTGGGCCAAAGCGAAATCAGAAACATTGCCAAACTCTGCCAGGAAACCTCATTCGACAAAGGGGAGCTGGTTTACCAGCAGGGTGATTTTGGTGAAAACATCTACATCATCGCCGATGGCCAGGTGGTACTGGAAAGAACCGTAGACATGGGGTCCCGTGAAGGCCGGGTGGTCATCGCCACCCTCGGCCGGGGTCGGGTATTCGGGTGCTGGTCCACCCTTCTGGACGAGCCGCACATCATGATGCTAAGAACCTTTTGCCAGATGCCCACCACCATTTTGGTGCTCAAGGGGGCGCAGTTGCGCAAAGGCATGGTCAGCGATACCCGCTTCGGGTTCAATGTGATGGAAAGACTATGCTTCCTGCTGCGCGAGCGCATTCAGTCCGCCTATGGAGCCATGGAAAAAATGTGAACTGCAGATGAGGACAACAGGATAAGCAACCACCTGATCATATAAGTTTGGGATATGGATTTGATGCAGACCCGGCAAAGCTTCCGGTCAAGGAGTCGTGAATGGATCTAGAACTCAGCGCGGAGGAAAAATCCCTTCTGGAACGGATCAAATCGGATATGGCCGCAATTGGAAACGATCGCGGCAAACTGATCCCCATCCTTCAACTGGTCCAGCAAAAATTTGCCTACCTTCCCGCCGAAGCCATTCATCTGGTGGCCGACCACCTGGCGATCTCTTCTTCAGAAGTTTACGGAGTGGCCACCTTTTACAACCAGTTCCGCTTCAACCCGCCCGGCAGAAACCCGGTCAAAGTTTGCCTGGGAACCGCCTGCCATGTAAAGGGCGGGGACATCATTCTTGAAAATTTCGAACGCAAATTGGAGATCAAGGAAGGGGGGACCACCCCGGACCGGGAGTTCAGCGTGGATCGGGTGGCCTGCGTCGGGTGCTGCGCCCTGGCGCCGGTGATCGCCGTGGGGGAGACCATCCACGGCCATATGCTGCCCAGCAAAGTGGAAGGGCTCGTGTTGCGAACCCGTCTGGAAAAAGAAATGCAGGAAAGAGAGCAACAAAAAAATGAGCCCACCGAATAACGCACCGGCCCGGCCGGGTTTCGATGAAATCCGGCAGGAGGCCGAAACCCGGCGCAAGGCTTTCGCTGAAGCGGAGGTTCCGAAAATCCATATCGGCATGGCCACCTGCGGCATTGCCTCCGGGGCCCTGGAGACCAAGGAGGCCTTCGAGCAGGCGCTCGCCGAGCGCGGTCTGGAGGCCCGGATCCACACCGTGGGTTGTATCGGTCATTGCTACGCGGAGCCCTACGTCATCATCGATCATCCCCAATCCGGTTTTCCACCTGTATTCTATGCCGATGTCAACCCCGGCAAGGCCCGGATGCTCACCAATCTTTTTCTGGCCGAAGGCGACCCCCGTTTCGAGCATGTGCTGGGTGCCACCGAAGAAAACGACATGATTCCGTGGGTGATGGAATTTTCAAGGTTCAACCAGGAAAAGCGGGTGGTGATGGAAAAATGCGGCCGTATCGACCCGGAGGACATTTACGATTACATCGCCGAAGGCGGCTATGACACCCTGGCCGCCATGCTCGCGCAGCCCCCCGAAGGGGTGATCCGGCAGATCACGGACGCCGGCCTCAGGGGTCGGGGCGGCGCCGGTTTCCCCACGGGCGTCAAGTGGCAGCGGGCCGCCGATGCGCCCCGGGACGCCAAGCTGGTGATCTGCAACGCCGATGAAGGGGATCCCGGGGCCTATATGGATCGCACGATCCTGGAGAGCAATCCCCACCAGGTCATAGAAGGCATCGTTGCCTGTGCGTATGCCGTCGGCGCCCATAAAGCCGTCTTCTACATCCGGGCGGAATATCCCCTGGCCGTCCGCATTGTTACCGAAGCCATCCGCCAGGCCCGGGACCTCGGGCTGGTGGGCACCAGCATCCTGGGCAGCGGCTTTGACCTCGAAATCGAAGTCTTCCAGGGGTCCGGGGCCTTTGTCTGCGGCGAGGAAACCGCCCTGATTTCCTCCATCGAAGGATTGCGCGGCATGCCGGTCCAGCGGCCGCCCTATCCGGTAGAAAGGGGCCTGTGGGGAAACCCCACGGTGATCAACAACGTCAAGACCCTGGCGTCGGTCCCCCCCATTTTGAATAAAGGCGCCGACTGGTACAAACAGATCGGTACCGAGAAAAGCCCCGGGACCGCCATCTTCTCGGTCGTCGGCGATGTCACCCACCCGGGTCTGATCGAAATTCCCATGGGCGTCACCCTGCGCACCCTCATATTCGACATTTGCGGCGGCATCCCGCGGCAGAAAAAATTCAAGGCCGTCCAGATCGGGGGACCCTCCGGCGGCTGCCTGCCCGAATCGTTTCTGGATACGCCCATCGACTTTGACTCGCTGACCGTCGCCGGCGCCATGATGGGCTCCGGCGGCATGGTGGTCATGAACGAAGATACCTGCACGGTGGACATATCGCGCTATTTTCTGGACTTTACCCAAAAAGAGTCCTGCGGCAAATGCACCTTCTGCCGTGTCGGAACGGTCCATCTGCTCAGGATGCTGGAAAGAATTACCGGGGGCGAAGGACAGGAAGAAGACCTGCAGACCCTGACGCAGCTAAGCGAGGATGTCAAAACCGGTTCCCTGTGCGGATTGGGCCAAACCGCCCCCAACCCGGTTTTAACCACGCTGCGGTATTTTTTAGACGATTACGAAGCCCACGTGAAAGAAAAGCGCTGTCCAGGAAAGGTCTGCCGGCCCCTGATCGCCTTTTACATCGATCTGGAAAAGTGCGCCCGGGGCTGCGATGCCTGCGTGGGATGCTGCCCGGTGGATGCGGTGTTTACCACCAGCACCCGCAAAAAAGGCATCGACCAGGACCTGTGCGTCAAATGCGGTGAATGTGTGGTGGCCTGCCCCCCTGAATATGATGCCGTGCGCAGGGTGTCGCCGCCGGAGCTGGCCCCGATCGTCGAGCGCCCTGCCCGGCCAATAAAAGTGTGACAGGAAAGAGGACACGGTCCATGATCACCCTGCAAATAGATGACCATAAAATCCAGGTTGCCGCAGGCACGAATTTACTCGCGGCCTGCCTGGATAACGGTGTTTACATTCCGAACCTGTGCTATCTGAGCGGCATGCCGCATCCCCCGACCTCCTGCCGGCTGTGTTTTGTTGAAATCGAGGGCAGCGACCATCCCGTTTGCGCCTGTTCGATCAGCGTCGACCGCCAGATGGCCGTCCGCACCGACACCCCCCGGGTTCGGCAGCTGCAGAAAACCGGCCTGCGACTGCTGCTTTCGGTCCATGAGGTGGAATGCAAAAATTGCCCGGCCAACCGCCGATGCCCCCTGCAGGACATGGCCGGATTCCTTCACGTCGCTCTAAAAAATAAAGACTTCGAGCTGCTGCTCAATGATACCCGCGTCGATGCAAGCCACCCCTTCTGGGATCACTATCCAAACCGCTGCGTGCTTTGCGGCAAATGCGTTCACGTCTGCCGCCAGCAACAACACCGGGTCGGGTTGACCTTCGCCGGGCGCGGCATCGGCACGGTTATCGGCTTCTACGACCGCCCGCAAAGCAAATCGCCTCCCTGCGAAAACTGCCAGGCATGCGTTGACGTTTGCCCGGTGGCCGCCCTGGTTCCGAAAGGCTAACCCGCGAGACTATTCCTGCTTAGCTGGATGTTACAGCATTTATGATTTTACAAGGTGGACCTTCTCAGATGGAATCAAATGCAGTGTAACAGCATTATCGCGAATAATAGTCCTTTGTCATTCCGGACTTGATCCGGAGCCAGTATTTATCAACTTCATACACTTCTGGATGCCGGATCAATTCCGGCATGACGCACAGAAACTCACGGATTGCTGACATTCTGACACAGTCGCTCGGGGCGTGACAATCATTTTATAACTTGTTTATAGGACAAGACACTAGCCAATCGGTTCTATGCAGGACGCATCATTATTGCGGGGGGAGTTGACCTGTTGCGATACCGGATAGCTCACAAGTTCGGTGACGATTTCATTTTGCAGTATCCTGTTCAGCTCGGCCGTATCCTGATTTTCAGGATCGAGCCAGGATTCGTAGGCAGGCGGTTTGAGGATGGCCGGCATGCGATGGTGAATGTCGCGCATCGATTCACTGGCCTGGGTGGTTATGATGGTGCAGGATTTGTAGATGGGGTCTTTATCACGCTGATGCCATGTTTCCCAGATCCCTGCGAATGCGAAGGGTTTGCGGTCGGGCAGGGTAATGAACATCGGCTGTTTACGCCCCTTTTCACCTTTCCACTCATAAAATCCATCTGCAAGTATCAAGCATCTTCTTTTTTTAAAGGCGCTGCGAAAACTCGGTTTTTCGGCAACTGTTTCCGACCGGGCGTTTATCATCCGATTGCCGATGGAGGTGTCTTTGGCCCAAAAAGGAACCAGCCCCCAGTGAAACTTAACGAGCCAGTTTTCACCCTCGTATTTGGCGATGGCAAGTATTTCCTGAGAGGGTGCCACATTATAGTTGGATATCGCCTCGCAGGCCGCCTGATCAATGGGGAAAAAGTCTTTCAGCTCATCCAAGCTGCGAAATCCAACAAATCTGCCACACATGACGATCACCTCGCATTGAGCAGCTTCCCAGGAGATGTGTCAATCACGGGGCGACATTCTGATAATTGACTCAGATTGACAATTTGCGCACTGGCAGGGATGCCGCTGGCTGCCCCGCCGCCTCGCGCTGGGAAAGTGGGAATTATGGGAGGGGCAAACCAAAAGTCGTCGCGGGAAGGGTTAGACGCCAGACATTAGTCGGGTGCGGATATCTTCTTGGCCTGTCAGCCCGCATCCTTTTCGGACAGGAATCGATTGACTTTCGTACCGCACTCAGGGCAGGTGCCCTTTGCCATGGGTTTACCTTTAGCCGTCTTTCCGACGGTGCCGTTTTTAATCTGTTGTTTCTTGCGACACTTGACGCAGTAGCCTTCAAAGTCCATTGCAATACCTCCTTAGTTGATATCAAATGTTATCATTGCTTTTTCATTAATGTCAATGAAATCGGGGATTTTTCCATAAATGCGTCACGCTCCGGCGGCAAATGGAAGCGTTTTTCTCAAAGTTAAGCAGCAATTGGTCTTAAACCGCCCATTTTTGTACTCAAAACACCATTTTTAGCCCGAAAACCCCGGCAATTACTTGAATAAAACCGTAATCAGCGGACAAGTATCATGGTCCCAGCCGCAAAAATCCGTCGAAATTGACCCTGCCCGCTTGCGGTTCTCATAGGCTCCAACCTTAAACTGCTTGACGCCAATACGAGCAGTTTGGTACTCATTCAAATCATATAAGCGATATCCCAGCCTGAAACTCAGCCCGAACAGTGATTTTCTGGTCTTCCTCTCTTTTCCGGATTTCATTCCTTGAATTCAACTATGGCGGAATTGTACTACCTTGCAGAAGACGACAGCCTCGAAATGAGATTTAAGATCTGACCATGTTAATTCTCAGCCGAGAAAAGCCATTATTCCTAAACGCTTGTTAAGCCGCTGGAAAGCATGGTGGGAATTTTCACCAACGGGGGTTAAGCCATGAAAGAGGAAAAAGTCGGATACGTTTCCAATTACTTCGGCAAAATATCGGTGGCTGCCATTGAATTAACCGATGGGACTTTGGCAGTGGGAGACTCGATTCTGATTCTGGGGCACACCACCGAGCTCGAGACCACGGTAAGCTCCATGCAGATTGAGCACAAACAGGTATCGGAAGCAAAAAAGGGGGACAGCGTTGGCGTCAAGGTGCCTGAAAAAGCCCGCGAAGGGGATAAGGTCTTTAAAATCGTTGCGGATTGATTAACCGATCGGCTTTTAGTGCAGCATACCGGCAACCATCTTCTTCTTTTCCACCATATCCCTGTCGTAAAGCATTTCGCGAAACAGGATGTAGCGGAGCAGTTCTTCTATGTCAAAAACAACATGGGGCCTGGACCGGTGTCCGATGCCCATGGTGCTAAAGTTAACAAACGTTTCCAGAGAACCGTCGGTGTGATAGCATTCGAAATTTGAAACGTCCTCGAGCCAGTATTCCGGCAGGTACTGGATACAGAATTTGCGGGTCATATCATGATAAAACAATGGCCCGTTCACCACGGCCTCATACGCGCAAAACTCGCAGCTGAAAAAATTGATCTCCGCATCAAACAACTGCTTGCGCAGCGAAGGGTCCAGATCCACATTTATTGATTCCCAGTAATCCACGCGCTGTGTTTCACCGCACTTGGGACATTCGATCTCGATTTGTTTCATTTTAGACATTTGCTTTCTCCTGTAATCCACTGGTATTTTTGGTGTTTCAATGCAGCACGCAGGTTTGGACCTGAAGGCCTTTCCACCCTGATCGGCCCATCACCTCCCGAGCGAAACGATTGCCCCGGGCTTCAGAAACACAGTCCGCAGCTACCTTATTATATCGGCCGAATCCCGCAAAACTTAACCGATATAATATTCGGAAAAATATTGCCGGGTTTGGTGAAAAAGGGATTGACCGAAAAAGCAATTTAAACTAACACATCACAGTATAACTGAAAGGGGGGGATAAAATGTTACAGAAGCTGAGAGGCACTTCACGGGGTTTCACCCTTATCGAGCTGATGATCGTTATCGCAATTATCGGCATTCTGGCTGCCATCGCCATTCCCAATTTTATCGCTTACCGGAACAAAGCCTATTGCAGCCGGACGGAATCCGATGCCAATAACATTGCGTCGGCATTAGCGAATTATTATGCAGTTCCCGGTCATTCCTCGCTGGTTACTGACCTTGGCGTTCTCGGTGCTAAGATAACCGGCAACAACCATGCCACCATCACCGGCAACACGGATTCCATTACCATTACGGTTACCGACGGCAGCGGAAGCTGCCCGGAAGATTACCAGACCTCTCAGTCTGTTGAGTGGGCCAGTAACGTCTACACCAAGATAATGGAATAACGTTCCGGTTGACGGGATACGCCTGTCGCTCAGGCAATTCATGCTTGACGGCACCCTTCTCATCTCTGATAGCTCTGAATCTGACCCGGCCGACAGCAATGCCAGGAAGGCCCCCAGCTTTAAGGTGTTCATGCCTACCCCCATAAATTTCAACCTGATATCTGGTTGCCGATAGTTCGGACACGCAATTGATATTCACCCGGAAGATCTTTTTTGCTGTCCACAATGATATAGTACCTGCCCGCCTTCAGGGTTGTTTGGATTTGACGGTCATCCCCGGCCAGGCAGTCTGTCGCTGTAAAAGCGGGACCCCTGTCAAGGGAAGAAAGAAGAAAAATATCGTTGTCAATGCCTTCATCTTTAAAATCGGTAATTTGAATGGCAAGCGTTGCCGATGAGCTTAAATTCAGCTGGTAGATTGCTTCCGGCCCCTGGTGATTGACGTCCGGGAGGACAGCGTATCGATCAAATTCCATTGAAACGACATTTCTCGTGTTGCCCTGCTGGTCATAAGGAAAATCGTCCGAATCAATGACGATTGGATGGTGGATCGTACCGGCGG
>JAFDCJ010000001.1 GCA_019312835.1 Deltaproteobacteria bacterium | reverse complement strand
GTACCGGTTTGAGGGCGATGTGCTCTGGATTACGCTGCGGGAGTGCAAAACCCTGGAAGAGGCGCTGCGGCCATTTGAAAGGGCGATGACAAATCCCAACTTCAAACCGGGCCTGACGGTTGTCTGGGATCTGACCCTGCAGCGCACCGTGCTGACCCAGGACGAAAACTCCCGGGGCCTGTCTGCGACTGCCGTGCTGGCCTTGAAATCCGGAAAATTCAAGCGGCAAACCTCCTTAGATCGCTTCAATTACTAAATTTCCATCCAGTGACTAATCGCTTTAGGCAACCGGGGTTTTTGCCGTATAATGGAGAAGTTTAAGATTGAGGCATGGGCCGCCGCCGCCTTTCGCTTACATACCCAATGCTCGGTGAAGGGAGGGGATGTTGACTCGAATCGGAAAGCCGCGAAGCTCTCCGATTCGGTCAACAAAACCGGCCCTGTTTTCACCCAAACGATGTATCCAAAAAAATGATATGGCGGCTGATTCCATTTACGGGCCGAATGAGGCCAACCGACTTTATAATGCCAATTTTGGTGTCAAAAAAATGAGTTAAGGCCCAAATGCTAGCAGTTCAGATCTGATCGGTTCGAGAGCCAATCCTGAACAGCGGGATCTTTCAGGGTTTGGTCGAGCTCGAGTGAAAGACGCCTCTGCATGGGCAAAAGTCTGTTGGTGAAATCCCGAAGTTCCTGTTCGGTCAACTTATCGGCGTCCTCGACCCGGATTATGCCTTCTCCCAGATCGATAAGGTTATTGCCGAGACTGACGGCATCTCCGATGATGGAAATTTTGCCAAGGGATTTCGAAGCCTTTCGAAGGGCACGGCTCAGGCGATCGTTTCCGGTAAATTTGGCGTCCGACATGAGCTCTTTTGTCAGCGCGACCAGATCCCGGATCGCCTTATTGCGGGATTCGATATCGTCGGCGGCAGCGATGCGGTAGGCAAGATCGATCTTGTCGATTTTTCCTTTGATCTCACCGACGGCGCTTTGCGCAGCCTCCATCAACTCGACGCCCTGCTGCATCGTTTTGAAATCCGTCACTTTCATATCCTTCTTCAAGATATCATAAGTACCCGAGAAGCCCTGGGTCAGTGTGTCGATTAAGTTTTTGATAAACTCATCCCTGGCTTCGGTGGCCATCGCGTTTACGGCTGCAAACTCTTTCTGCCGGTCGGGCGACTTGCTGTTAATGCGATTAATGGAATCCTCCACCACCTTTAACTGCTCAGCCTTTTTCTTGGCTTGCTCGAGCTTGCGGCTCAGGGCGAGGGATTGGGCCGCATCGCAACCGGAGTCCGCGGGATCCCTTACCGTCAGGGCCTGAAGCGTTCTCTCGCCCTTCGTGGCCCGGGCCACCCAGCCGGGGGGTCGGGGCACAGGCACAACGGTCTTTTTCCTCAGTATGCGTCGCAATGTCGGGTTGTCGTATCGTTGAGGTTCTACCAGACGGGTTCCTTTCAACTCCACCACCGAGGCATCCCGGGCCACGGGCAGGGGGGCCTTTCCCGATTCAGGCACTGGCGGCCCAATCGGTGGAACCAGAGAAACTCCCCCCATAGCCGTTATCGATACCCTGACATGATTGGGGGACCAGATAAGATTCACCACGCCCGGAACGCGGTCAGGCCCCTGCCACCGCAAACGGCCCTCGCGCGGAAGACTGAAATCCGGCCGTTTCGATTTTATCCACCGGCTTGCCGCGGCCAGCTTGGCCGCTTCACGCAATTCGTGCAGAACGTGAAATTCCCTCGAAAAATCATCATAAAGGGACGTCAACAGCCGCTCGTAGCCACCAACGGCGGGCGCGGTTTTGCCGCCCCCGGCGTCACGGATATTGAACCTCATTTTCAAGTCCCTGATTTCAAGGGTATTGCCTTCCAGGGACTGAAGCATGTCAATCGAATCAACCGAGATCCACATCCGGTACTGATGCGCCGACCCGCTGCCGGAAGCACCGCCACTGGCGCCATTCTGGCGGAAATAGGCATACTCTGTCAGATAACCCGGCACCTTGTTCTGCAGCCCGGGCATATTGGTTGTAAACTTGCCCAGATAGTCGGCTTCAAACATCACGCGGGCAAGCTGCGAGTTTTGATCCACACCATAATAGGTGGGCACCACCATGGGGGTCATTCCCAGAGTTGAGCGGACCATCGAGAGCGGCATGACAATCTGGTCCTGCTTTTTCAGGAGCCTCAGCTGAGCTTGCCGTAAAGAGGGCGTTATCTGATGATTGAGGTTCAGATAGGCCCTGTCCCAGGCATCTTCAGGCGAGTAGCCCTGGCCGATGGCGCTGTCATATATCGGGGTGAGTCGCGTCGATTTTAAAATTCTATCCGTTCCCGCCAGCATGCATCGAAATAATTGCTCTTTAAATTGATATCGTGACATCACTCCCCGGCTGACCTGATTCTGCATTTGTCTTACGTTGTTATATTGACCGGCGGAAATTACGACATCCCACAGCACCATTTCCCCTACCGGTGTATCGATGAGGTATTGCAGGCGGTTGTACTCATGCAGCAGCCAGCTGACGCTTCTCATTTCAGCCGCTTTAAAGATCTGAACCAGCATATCGAAGCGACTCAGATCGTTCCATTCATCACCGGAACCGGTTCCCAGTTTTACAGGGACAACTTTTTCGCCGGCACCGGGTCTGGCAATCCTGATTTTCGTGCTGGCACCGGCGCCGGTCCTCCGGACGAAGCGTTCAACCTCAATCGGGTGATAGGGCTTTTGATTTCCGATAAAGAGGATTTCGTCACCGACCATCAGCCCGGCCTTTTGAGCGGGGGAGCCGGGCGCGATCCGGATGATGGGTAATCGGCACCCGTAGCTTTGGGGTTTGATCAACTTAACCTGAACGCCCAAATAACCGGGGCCCTTGCCGTTTTCCGTCGGCTTTACGCCGAAAAGAGGCAGCATGATGCGTCCCTGGGGGGAGACCTTGCCATCGGCCCCGATTAATCCCATCCAGTTTTCCACGACTTTGCGCATCTCCTCGGTGGAGTCCATACGGCGCAGAAAGGCATCCGTGCGGGCTTCGGAGTCCCGGGTCCACTCAAGGGAAAAACCGGGATTGGTAGACTCAAGCAGCGTTGCCAGATGTTGAAGGTAGGGAATGCGGGGGCCCTCGAAGCTGCTGTCATAATGCCCAATAAGGGTGACCTGGCCGGCTTGATCATCGAACACCACCTTGTCGAGTACATTAAAGGCAATGCGTCGTTCAAGCGCATACAGGCCGCCTCCGGATTCAAGTTTCGTGGCAGTCTGGGGGGCCCCCTCCGGCCCGGTACCCTGCCGAGGCGAACGGCTCAACACAGCCCCTTTGATGGCAACGGGGCCGGATTTTGCTGCGGAATTCACCGGCGTCCGGGAAGCCTGAGCGTCCGGCGGGGAGTAGGTGCCGATTGGCCGCCTGGCCAGAAGACTGCTAACGTTTTGGCCCTTAAAATCGCCGATCAGTTGGCTTTTGATTTCGGTCATCATACGGTTGAGGTTGGCTTTCATCAAGGCAGGGTAACTGATGTATCCGGTGCCGAGGTCGGCCTGACGCTGGTAGCGTGCCACAATCGCCATGGTTTCCGGGTTCACCACGGACAGGGAAATCGTCATCCTGAAGGGACCCGGTTTGGATTCCTGACTCTCAATTAATACCAGGACATCATGACGGGCAGTTGAATCCAGGCTGGTATGTGAGAAGAGGCCGGATTGGATGATATCCTCGGTTATTATTTCGCTGACGGCCGTTTTCCAGCTGATCATGTTGGCTTCCGGATTGAGCCAATCCTTCCACAGCTGGACCACTTCAGGGGCGAAAGTGTGCCGGACTTCCAGCAGAGCATTGGCCGGAATTGTGAAAGTTCCCGGAGTCGGTTCATATTTGATGCTGTTTTTATAAAAATTGGTGGAAACCGTCGGAATGGCGCAGCCCAACAACAGGGACAGAAGGATACATAAAACCGCTGTCTTCTTCATTTTGACACTCCCCTAAACGAGCATTGGTTCGAATGATTGGTGAATGAAACCGTTAAATCCGTATATACGCACACCTGGTCCGGTGTAATTGAACGTCTGCAAGAGCGGTGGTTTATCAGAGCAGCATCCTGTTGATCCGGGAGAAAGGCGGATCACCTAATCCTATTGTGTTCAATATCGTCACATTTCCCAAAAACTTAAAATGATTATTGTGAATCTTAGGGACGTCCATAAAATTATAACTTTTTGCTATTTTTATGGGTGGGGATGATTCTTATTGACTTGCAAAAAATATTACCGTACTCTTTTTTTCGCGATTCCTGGGCTCATTCAGTTCATCATCTCATCGCATTCATCGCATCAATCCTTTCATGATTTTCAGCACACTGCCGGAGGAACTCCATGAAAAACGATCACGATCATAGCGGGACAAAACCCGGACGCGGTCGCGGGGTGACGCGCCGCCAATTTCT